>NZ_JBINJW010000012.1:0-78363 GCF_043951855.1 Proteiniclasticum sp. C24MP | reverse complement strand
CGTACGGTGGTGTGAGAGGGGGAAGAAATTTCCCCCTACTCGATTGAAAAATATATTTTGTTTCCTTTTCTTCTTTTTCTGGGACACATGGACCTGTAGAATTGTATTCATAGTGAAGGGAGGTTCCTACAGTGCAGAATACGAAGCTTCGAGAAGAACATAGAATGATAGAACTATACGAAAGACATGTAGACATGGTGTATCGCATCTGTTTTTCCTACCTGAAGAACACCATGGACACGGAAGATATGGTGCAGAATACATTCATCAGATTACTGGACCGGCCGGTGGAGTTTGAAAATGAAGCGCATGAAAAAGCATGGCTCATTGTCACCGCAAGAAATCTCTGCAGGAATCATCTAAAAAGCTGGTGGCAGAAAAACACAAATCTGGAAGAGGAGATGTACCACCTCTCCATGGAGGAGGAGGCAGATCAGAATCTGCTTGAAATGGTGATGAAACTGCCGGAAAAATACAGGGTGACACTCTATCTCTACTATTATGAGGGGTATGACAGCGAAGAAATCGCAAAGCTCATGGAGAAACCCTCTTCCACGGTGCGAAACTATCTTCAGCGTGGAAGAGATCGATTAAAAGTAATGTTAGGAGAGGATATCTTTGAAAAACAGTAAATATGATGAAGTCATGAATCAGATCACTCCTGATGATGAGACCCGAAAAAGAATGCTCGAAAATATCTTAAGTCACAACAGCGAAAAAGAAAAAGGAAAGGTGAAAGAGATGAGAAAGAAAAACAGAACGATCTTCATGGCGACAGGAGTCGCGGCGGCAGCCCTCATTCTGACCATCGGACTTTCGGGGCTTACAGAAAAGGGAAATGGAGACGTACTCTATGCCAAGGATGGAGTGACCATCACTGCGGTGGACGAGGTGCCAGAGCCTGAAAGCGGATCCCAGGCAGTGACCATGATCTTCAATGAAGAAGAAGTCTTTTCCATGTTTGATACCGTGGCCTTCATGGGCACGGTGAAAGAGACGAAGAACATCAGCATGGATTTTGCCGGCATCAAACATTACAGAGCTCTTGTCACCATAGAGGTGGAAAAAGTCTATGATGGAGATCTCACACCTGGAGAAACCATATCAGCCATGCTGCCGGGACCCGTGGACACCGGGAATGTCATGGGTGCGGATTTCAACATCACAAGAGCCATGAAGCCTGGAGAACGGGGCATCTTCATGCCCATCATCTACAGCATCGAGGAAGTATGGGAAGAGAACGGGAAGGAGCTGAAGATGAAAGACTTTGCCGGCTATGCCATCATTGACACCGTTAGGTTCGCTTTCATGGAAACAGAAGAAGGTCTTCTCTTTGAAAGAGGCACTTTCCCAGCCATCCGTGATGCGAAGACCCTGGAAGAGGTGGAAGCATACATCATGGAGAAAGTGAAATAGCCCATTTGAGAGAGGGATGTGAGGACGCTCAGTAATAAAGAGGAGCGTCTTCACTGCTGCGTGCAGCATCAGAAGAATTTAAATGGATAGTGGTAACAAAAACAGAATGAAGTGGGAGGTCATAAAATGAGATATGTGAATGCACAGGAGGTCCCAAGAGAAAAAATCTATTCGGCATTTCAGAAAGGATTTTCAGACCACATGATCCGCTTCCAGATCACCCAGGAGGGATTCTTTGAACGCTTTTTCGGATCGGAGGGCAATGATCTTTCCGCTTCCTACGTGGCGCTGGATGGGGAAAATCCCGTGGGACTTGTTCTGGGTGGAGTGAAGGATTTTGATGGCATCAAAACCATGCGCTGCGGAACCCTTTGCATCGATCCGGCCTATAGAGGGAAAGGCGTCAGTGATGCGCTTTTTTCTCTTCATGGAAAAGCGCGAAAGAGAGTGGCTGCAGACAGATGTTTCTTGAAGTGATCAAGGGGAATGATCGAGCTGTCTCTTTCTACGAAAAGAAAGGCCACTGCAGAATCTATGACATGAAATACTATGCAGTTGGTCAGAAGGTTCTGCTGGCAGAGAAAACGCGTCTTTCTGAGGAACTGACCATGAGGGGAATGAGCAAAGAGGAGTTCTTTTCTGTGAAAGAGCAGGTTGGAGAAGTTCATCTCAACTGGCAGACGGATTTTCAAGCGATGAAAATCACAGAGGACATCCATTATCTGGGGGTGTACCGGAAAGAAAGGATCATCGGTGCCTGTGCCTACAGGACATCCGGGAAGATCTATTTCATCTGGGTTCACAAGGAGGAAAGGCTTCAGGGCATAGGATCCTCTCTTCTTCAGGAGATCGCCCGTAAGACTCTGGGGGAGAAGATTCAGATGAGCTTTTCCAATCATATGGGGCTATGGGGCTTTGTGCACAGATTGGGGTTCAGAGAAGAGAAGCTGTCACAGTATGAGATGGTGAGGCTTCTGTAGAACCGATTCTTATTAAGAAAGTGAAAAAACTGTTCCTTTGACTTTTCAGTCAAAGGAACAGTTTTTCTAGTTTTCCTTCTTTTCTCCCATGAAGGTCAGGCCGACCATACCAGGGCCGGTATGACTTCCGATGATGGGGCCGATGTAGGTGAGAATCACATCTTTCACAGGCAGGGTCTGTCTGATTTTCTTCTCAAGAAGCTCAGCATCTTCCCTGGAATCTCCATGTCCGATGATGATCACCTGGTTCTTGGAATCCACAGATTCCTCCTTCATCCGGTTGAGAAGTTCCGTGAGGGATTTTTTTCTGCCCATGACCTTTCCGGCATTCAAAAGTTTTCCTTCTGCATCCACCGTGAGAATCGGCTTGATGCTCAGCGCAGTACCCACATGGGCCTGAATGGCTCCGATTCGTCCGCCTCTTTTGAGGTGCTGGAGATCCTCCACGGTGAACCAGTGGCGGACACTGCCGGTGTTTTTTTCGATCCAGTCTGCGAGATCAGTCAGATCCATACCCTTTTCTTTCATCATAGCAGCGTGATACACCATAAGACCCTGTCCGATGGATGCTGCTCTGGAATCCACCGTACGGATGATTCTCTCCGGATAGCGCTCTTTCAGCTCAAGCGTAGCCAGTCTGCTGGCGTTGTGACTTCCGCTGAGTGCTGAGGAAAAGGAGATATGAAGCACATCTCTTTCCTGATTCAGATAGCTGGAAAAGATTTCCATGTAACGCTCGATGTTGATCATGGAAGTGGTGGGTTTTTTGCCCTCTTTCAGGTGATTGTAGAATGCTCTGGTCTTTTCTCCATGATCATAGACATCCTGAAAGTGATTGATGCCATCCAGTGTGTATTCCATTGGGATCACATGGATACCCAGTTCTTTGATGATCTTCGGCGGCAGATCGCAGGTGGAGTCTGTAATAATCTTATAATTGCTCATAGACGCTCCTTTGTTTTCCGAATTGAATAAATGAATAAGTCCGTTATAAAAATATAAAATAGTACCACTTCATCATAGTGCATCAAACAAAAAATTAACTTAAATTTTGATGAAGCTAATCTTATCATATGGAATCGAAGCCTTCCTTGAAGAGGCCATGAGGGTGCCAGAATGAAAGTAAGTGAAAAGGGTGTAAGCCTGTGATAGAATAAGTACAGAGAACGAGGTGAAGTTATGGATAATAAAAAAGAAAAGAAAAACAGGACGCTGGCCGAAAACCGGAAAGCCAGACATGATTTCTTCATCGAAGAAGTCTATGAGGCTGGAATAGAACTCATCGGCACAGAAGTGAAGTCCATCAGAATGGGTAAAGTCAATTTAAAGGAAAGTTATGCGGAAATCAGAAATGGGGAAATGTTCATCGTAGGCATGCATATTTCACCCTATGAGATGGGGAACATCTACAACAGGGACCCATTACGAGCCAGAAAACTGCTGCTTCATAAGGCGGAGATTGATAAACTCAGCATGATGAGTTCAGCAGAAGGCTTCACGCTGATTCCATTATCCTTATACCTGAAAAACGGAAGAGTGAAGATGGCCATTGCTGTGGCCAAGGGAAAGAAAAATTACGATAAACGTGATTCTCTGATTGAAAAAGCCCATAAAAGAGATGTGGCCAGAGAAATGAAGGAAAGAAACAAATACTAAGGAGGAAAAGCCATGCATAAAACTGTCGGATTCATCGGCTGCGGAAATATGGGGAAAGCCATCCTCAGAGGCATACTGGATTCCGGATGGGTTTCCGCCTCTAAGGTTATGGTTTCCACATCCAGAGAGGAGACGTTGGAAGAAATACGATCGCTCTATCAGACGGAGGTGACCCGTGACAACAGAAAAGTGGCACAGCATTCGGATTACCTCTTTCTTGCAGTGAAACCGCATTTATATGAGACGGTGCTGAATCAGGTGAAAGAGGACATCGGAGAAGAGACCATCATCATTGGTATGGCCGCTGGGGTAACCCTTCAGAAAATGGAAACCTACCTTGGAAAAGAAGCGAAGATGGTGAAGATCATGCCTAACACTCCTGTGGCTGTGAAGGAAGGGCTCATTGCCATGACGGCATCTGCGCAGCTAGATGAGGTGGAGAAGGAGAACGTCATCGCCATGCTCAGCACCATCGGGAAGGTCAGTCTCATTGAAGAGAAGCATATGGATGTGATTACAGGAATCAGCGGTTCCTCACCAGCCTATGTCTATATGTTCATTGAGGCCATGGCCGATGCTGCAGTGAAAAATGGTCTGCCTAGAAAAGAGGCTTACGAAATCTCTGCCCAGGCGGTCCTTGGCGCGGCAAAGATGGTTCTTGAAACGGGCATTCATCCAGGGATGCTGAAGGATATGGTCACTTCTCCCGGAGGAACCACCATTGAAGCGGTGACCATGCTGGAAGAGAAGGGCCTGCGTCATGCCGTGATTTCAGCGGTGGATGCCTGTATAGATAAATCAAGGGAAATGAGCAAGTAAGAAACGATATTAAGTAATGAGAAAGAGGTCCAGATGCCAAAACGGCACCAGGACCTCTTTCCTTGTAGTTAATAACAGGAAATAGCTCTATCAGTTTTCTTTTGCTGCCTGTGCTCCTGCGATTCTACCAAAGGTATTCACGTCGGTCAAAGCATTTCCACCCAGTCTGTTGGCACCATGAATTCCTCCTGTGACTTCGCCTGCGGCAAAGAGGCCAGGAATCACAACGCCATTCACATCAACAACTCTTGTTTCAGGAGTGATTTTGATTCCACCCATGGTGTGATGTACTGTAGGAACACGCTTTCCAGCATAGAATGGAGCAGTATCGATTTTGTGCATGAAAAGTGTTCTGCCGAATTCGTCAGTAGCACCATCCACAGCGGCATTGAAGGCTTCTACGGATTTCACCAGATTTTCAGGAGAAACACCGATCTGCTGCGCCAGTTCTTCCAATGTATCCGCTTTGAAAGCTCTGCCCTGTTCTACCAGAGAGTCTATGCTTTCATTGAAGTTGTTTACGGTATCTCCAGTGGGGTAGGAGTGCTGGTCCACGATGACCCACATCATGGAGTCTTCCTGTTCCATCAGGGCATTGGTCATAACGTCTCTTCTTTCCCCTTCGTCAACAAATCTGTTTCCGTCGGAGTTCACGAAGATTCTGTTCTCCACGCCTTGCTCGATATTGCCGGAAAGGCTTCCTGTTTCAGGGTCTCCCATGGGAAGAAGCTGAATGTTCTCCATCTGTACGATGGAAGCATTGATCTTTTCCGCCATGACGATTCCGTCTCCGGTGGCACCCTTGTGATTGGTGGTCTTGATGTTCGTAAGGGCTGGCCAGATGGTATTGTACTGGTCTCTCATTTCAATGTTGGATCCGAATCCTCCGGTGGCAACGATGACACCCTTGCTGGCGTTCACGGTCACTTTCCCGTTCTTGCCTTCTGCGATGAATCCTGTGACACGTCCGTCTTCCGACACCACAAGTTCCTTGGCTTCGGTTTCTGTAAGAATTTCGATTTCATCGGAATGTTCATTGATGTAGTTCATGTAGGTATTGATGTATCCGGTTCCCAGTGGTTCCACCGGCTTATGGGATCTTGGCCACAATGCACCGAGGACGGTGAATACGGTGTCCTTGAACTCCATACCTAAAGACTCCAGCCATTCGATGGTGGGGTAGGCATTCTCTACAAGCACTCGGACCAGTTCAGGGTCTCCCTGCTTGTCTCCGCCTTCATAAGTCTGGGTATAGAATTTTTCGATGGAGTCTTCAATGCCCTGTGGTGCCTGTCTCTTTTCATCCACTGCATTGAAAGCGGAGCCTGAAATGATGGTATTTCCGCCCACGTTTGGCATCTTCTCGATGAGGATGACCTTTGCTCCGTTCTGGTGCGCAGATACCGCTGCAGAAAGTCCAGCTCCACCTGCTCCGATGATGGCCACTTCCGTATCCTTTATGATATCTTCTTTGGCTGCTTCTTCGCCGGCTTCCTTCTCCTTCAGCTTTTCAGCATCTCCACCTGCTTTCACCAGCGCCATTTCAAGGGCTGCCAGAAAAGCTTCGGAGGAATAGGTGGCACCGCTCATCATATCCAGTGCCAGAGAATCCTTTTCCATGGCGGATGCGATCATAGCATCGATGGCATTGTCTCCTAGGCCCTCGGTTTCCGTGTGGTCAGCGACAATCTCTGTGATCTCGTTCTCGTTGACTGTGACCGTGAGCAGCACATCTCCGTGGAAACCTTTGGCGCTGCCTTCATAGGTTCCGGGTGTAAAGACGGATTCCTCTACAGGTGTTTCATTTCCTTCATTGGGTTCCTTTGTCTCTGGACTCGCACATGCGCCCAGGGAAACTGCCATGACCATGATCAGTGCAGCTGCAATTTTCTTTCCGATGTTTTTCATTTCTTTCCCCTCTTTCAAAATGATAAATTATAAACGAACATATTCACTGAATAGGTTCATTGAACATATTCAAGATATCATATTGTTAAAGGGTTATCAATAATTGATAAAAAATACTTATCTGTTTTCCGGAACAGATTCTATCATGTATAATGGATGTAGAGTAATGGGGGGTGGTACAGTGGAAGAAGAGAAGATGACAAAAAGACAGATGAAAGCACTGGAAACAAGAGAAAAGATCTATGATTCCGCAATTGCCAAGTTTTCAGAAAAAGGTCTGGAACGGACCTCGATCCAGGAAATCTGCAAGGATGCGAAAGTTTCCATCGGATCTTTCTATAATCATTTTGACAGCAAGGAGGACATCATCTATGAGATCTTCAAGAAAGCGGATATGAATTTCGAACAGTTCAGAGATGTGGACGTGGAGAAGAAGGGAATCAGAAATCTCATACTGGACTATATGGACTACTATGTGAGCTTTGTTCAGACCAACGACATTCGTTTCACGAAGGTTCTCTACAATACGGGGAATCATTATTTTGTCCAGGAAAAAAGACCCATGCAGGAAGTGCTGAAGAGTATACTGCGAGAACAGAATCTGAAGCTCAATGGGTATTATGTGGAAGATGCGGACATGCTTGTGGACAGATTGTTCATGGTCTCAAGAGGTGTCATTTTTCACTGGTGCCTGAAAGATGGAGTGTTTGATCTGAATGAAATGAATCGAAAACAGATGGAAATGTTGCTGGAAGCAGTTCTGGAGAAATAGCAGCATTTAAGGAAAACAGCTTCATGGAAAGAAGGGGAAACCGGAAAAATTCAAAAGAGCGAAAATTAGAAGTGTCAGCTTCTAATTTCGCTCTTTTTATGGTTTTAGAAAATGGTGCTCATACATCAGTCAGCCATGTTGAGTCCTTCAAAGTAATCGTAGGCATATCCTTCTTCCTCCTGACCGATCATTTCAGAATGATTCCGGATCTGGAACCAGAATACTTCGTCCTTGTCGTTCCTTATGGAGACCCATTCTCTGTTGTCTGTCTCCGCAAGGACAGCGCGCTCTCCGATCTGGAAGACATATCCTTCTTCGGAAGATTCTCTGGAAGGCACCGTCTTCAGTTTTTTGAGAAGAGTGACCTCCGTATCCAGAGGATAGAGTTCCTTCACTTCCTGCACCAGCTGATCTTCATCTGTAAGGAGATAGCTGTCGTCATAGAACCAGGTCTGTATGACGGCACCACGGGTTTTTGTGGTGATTCTTCCATTTCCATCCAGCACCACATCTCCAATGGTATCTGTACCCGGATATTTACCAAGGAATCCCTGGATCTCGGAGAGTCTGGTCAGATTCCTGTCTTTGTATCGGTAGAATACTGTAAGAAAGTCCGAGCTGGGACCTTCCTCACTGACGGCGATTTCAAGATAAGGATCCTCCGAGCTGATATTCACCACGTGAAATAGAGGGTCGATCATGGATCCTTCGTAGGAGATTTCTTCTTCATTGACGAAAAGAACATAGGAAATCACTTCATCATAGTAGGGGTTCGTCTTAGTTTTCAGGACAATGCGATCGGTTACCCCGTCTCCATCCAGGTCCGCTCCCGCTGCGATTTCCTTATCAAAACCTTCTTCTTGCGAAGCAGTCACTGTCTGTTTAATGTCAAACAATGGACCTTCTTCCGTTTCTGGTGCAAGAACAGGGGGTTCTTCTTCAGATACAACAGGTTCATCTCCCGCTTCATCCTCTGCAGGCCCATAGGAAGCGGTTTCCACAGGATCATTATTTTCAACCGTTCCGATGGGAGAGCCCAATTTGGAGCAGCCTATGATCAGTGCGATGAGCACTGCCACTAGGAAAAGAGTTGACAGTGATTTTTTCATGGTACTTCACCTCTTGACTTTTCTGATTCCATGATAGCTCAGAAAAGGGTGATTAAAATGACAAATTGATGAAACTCCATGAGAATCAGAAGAAATTTCAGCTATCTCCTGTTCATTTTCCGGCTCTCCAGAAAGTCCTTCATATGAGGTCTCAGCGGTTTGGAGAACATTCTTGCCATCTGCTTGGTCCAATTGTCGCTCCGATTTGCCGTGTTCCTTTTTGCGTAATATGCCTCCATGGTTTCATCGTACTTCTTAAGAAGCGCCACTTCATTACCGCTCTGATAGCTGTCTGTCTTCAGAATGATCTCCATGGGCAGACGAGGCTTCACTTCATTCTTCGACTCCGGATAGCCCAGGCACATGCCGAAAAGAGGATAGGTGTGGTCTGGAAGATCCAGAAGCTCTGAAACCACCTGAGGATTGTTTCTGATGGCACCGATATAGACACCGCCAAGATCCATGGATTCGGCTGCAAGCATGACGTTCTGGGCCATGAGAGCAGTATCCACTGTGGAGATGATGAACGCTTCCGTCTGGCCATGAACCATCTTTTCTTCATGGAGCGTCGTGGACAGCCTTGCGCGTTCCAGATCCGCAACAAAAACCAGAAACAGAGGTGCATCCACCACATGGGCCTGATTTCCGGCCAGCTCCGCAATGATCTTCCTCTTTTCGGGATCCTTCACGCGGATTACCGTATAGGCCTGGATGAAATTGGATGAGGCTACGCTTTGCCCAGCCTTTATCAGTTCATGCAGGGTTTCATCACTGATGGGGTAATCTTTGAAGTTTCGCACACTGGTGTGGCTGTTCATAAGGCTCAGTATTTCATTCATGTTTTTTCCCTCCAAGTTCTTTTAATTTTATAGTATCATATTCAGGCAGTGAAACAATTAAGTGTATAATGAAATAAAAGGAAGAATATATGATGATAGAAATCCAGTTGTCTGATAAGGAGAGGATGAATTTGATGAAGATAAAGTATGGCATCATGGGCACTGCAAGAATCATTGACCGATTTGTGGGAGCGGTAAGAGCTTCAGAGATGGGAGAAGTTCGTGCCCTAGCCTCCAGAAGTCTCGAGAAAGCGAGAGAGAGAGCAGATGGCCTTGGCATTAACACTGCCTATGGGAGCTATGAGGAGCTGGTGAAAGATCCGGATATTGATGTGATCTACGTACCGACCATCAATCATGCGCATAAGGAAAATGCCATGCTTGCCCTAGAAAACGGTAAGCATGTACTGGTGGAAAAACCCATGACATTAAGTGAAAAGGATACCAGAGAACTGTTCGATTTCGCCAGGAAGAAGAATCTCTTCATCATGGAAGCACAGAAATCGCTTTTTCTTCCTGTGACGAATGAGGTGAAGCGTATTCTAGAAAATGATGAGATCGGTAAAGTTCATTTATTTGAATATAGCATTTCCATTCCTGAAGTGGGGTTCAGATGGTTTTATGACAAGAAATCCGGAGGTGGAGCGCTATATGGAAGCGGAAACTACATACTAGCGCATGCCATGAATCTGACGGAGGAAAAGCTGACATCGGCAACAGGGCATGCCACCTTATCGGATGAAGGTGTGGACCTGCAGTGTGCCTTTGTATTAAAGTCTCAGGGCGGAGTGCTAATCGAGGGGAAAATCACGACCATGGTTCAGTCAGACAGTATCCTGCGAATTTTCGGAGAGAAAGGAAAAATTGAAATCCATGATTTCTGGAAGGCAAGAGAAGCGACGGTGGAAATCTATGGAGAGCCTGTGCGAACGATCAGCCATCCTGTGGAGTTTGAGATGGTGTATGAAGTGGACCATGTCAATGAGTGTCTGGTAAAGGGACTTCACGAGAGTCCGGTGATGAAGAGTCACTATTCCATTGAATCGGCAAAAATCACCGATGATCTGTGGACTGAATTTCTAAAAGCATCATGAAGTGCTCATGGCTATATTGTTAAAAATTAACAATATATTGAACAAGGTGGTAAGAATCAATTACATTTCATTCATAGTCCTTGTATCTCAAAATCGGTTGACATAGAATAAGGTCAATCAGAAAACCCATAAGACCTTGCCTCTTATGGAATGATTTGAGTGTAAAGGAGGATAAAAAATGATTTCAAAGAAAATAATCGGTGGAATTATGGCATCATTGATGTCGATAGCCTTACTGGCGGGATGTACGACAGATAGCGAAACCCCCGAAACACCAGGGGAAACCCCCATGGAGACACCAGCTGAGGGTGAAGACGGCCTTGAACTTACCATAGAGGAACTTGCAGAGTATGACGGACAGGATGGAAACAAAGCCTATATCGCCATAGATGGAAATATCTACGATGTGACGGAGCTTCCACCATGGTCTGGAGGCGTACACAATGACTTTCCGGCAGGACAGGACTACACGGAAGAGATCAGAGAAGTCTCACCACATGGTCTATCTCCAATTGAGGATCTGGAACCTGTAGGAAAAATAGTGGAATAACGATTCATATAAAACTACTGTATAAACGAGCAGGAACGCCTGCTCGTTTTCTCGTCGTGATAGCATTTCAGAATGAAACAGCTACTATATATATTCAATCATCCAAGGTGGAAATAATTCTTTAGTGAAATAAAATCCATATAGTAATATAATGATTATAAAGTGATTTGTTAGGGGGATGATCCGATGCTCATTGTGAAACCTGCTCTATCCAGAAAGGAAATCAACGATTTTGTGATGCTGCCTTTTCAGCTATATAAAGGTCAGGAAGCGTGGGTGCCACCGCTCATTTCTGATTTCAGAAAGTACATCATGGGGAAAAACAATGCACTCCATCAGGCGGGTGAAAATGAGAGAGTCATTGCCTATCTGGACGGAAAACCTGCAGGAAGGCTGCTTGTGGGCATCAATGATGAGCTTAATGAATATAAAGGATTCAGAGATGGATATATCGCATTGTATGAATGTATGGAGCAGGATGAAGTATCCAGAAAGCTGCTTTCCTACGCAGAAGATTTTCTCCGGAAAAGAGGAGTCAATAAAATCAAAGGGCCTTTGTCTCTTCCAGGAGGAGATGATTACAGAGGTTTCATCATTGATAATTTTGAAGATCCGACACTGATCATGAATACCTACAACAAGGAGTATTACAATAAACAGTTTCTTGATTACGGATTCAGGAAGTACTATGACTGCTACGCTTACAAAGCTTTTTTTTCAGATGAACACAAAGAACGTCTGGATAAACTCATTCCCTACGTCAAGAAGAGATACAAGTATACAGTTGAACCCCTGGATCTTAAACAGATAGATAGAGAAATCGCGGATGTGAAAGAAGTGATCAACAAGGCCATGCCTGAAGAATGGGATGATTTCATGCCGCCCACCGACGAGGAAATTCAGATCATCAAAGATCAGCTGATTCCCTTTGCAGACCCGGATTTTGTCTATATCGCACGAGATGAGAACAGAAAACCCATCGGTTTCGATATAGCACTTCCAGATTACAATCAGGTTCTGAAGAAACTGGGTGGAAGGCTCTTTCCCTTCGGGATATTCAAGTTCCTTTACTATAAAAGAAAAATCGATCGTCTGCGCATATTCACACTGTTTGTGGTGCCTGAGTATAGAAAGAAGGGTGTTACTGCAGCAATCTATTATGAGGGACTGAAGCGAGGCCTGGAGCGTGGATATAAATTTGTGGAGGGTTCCACCATCTGGGAATACAACAAACCCATGCTGAATGATGTACTGGGATTTTCAGATGAGCCTTACAAAACCTATAGAATCTACTACAAGGATCTCCTGTAGGAACCTTTGGATTTTATGAGATATGCAGCCAGAATCATTGCCTCATATGGGAATGGTTCTGGGTGCTTTTTTTCGCCTTAAAAAGCGATGAGGCGGGAAGTTTATCTTTAGTGCTTTTCATATTATCTGTATCTTTTGACTATAAGAATAATCATTCTTCTTGTTATAATGGAGTCATTAGTTTCGGGAGGTTACAAAAATGAAAAACAGAATTTTACTGAGAAATGAAGTCGACGAGAAGAGAACCTGGGATCTTTCCGCCATATACCTAAGTGAGGAGGAAGCTCAGGAAGCGGTGAAGGAACTGCGTGTGCTGACAGAGAAAATCGTTTCTGAGTATAAAGGAAATCTTATCAATGCGGAAAACATCAACACCTGCCTGGATGAAATGAGAAAGGTGAATGTGCTGAGCGGACTGATTTCAAGCTACAGATTTCTTGCGGTCAGTGTGGATATGACGGATAACGAGAACCAGTCAAAGAGCATGGAGGCTTCCAATCTGCTGTCCAATGTGAAGAGCCAGCTTTCCTTTGTGGAAGGGGAGATTCTTGAAAATGATGAATCCGTCATTGAAAAAGCCATGGAAGAAAGTGAGGAGAACAGACATTTTCTGGAAGATCTTCTGAGAGAAAAGCCTTATGCCTTGACCATAGAAGTGGAGAAAGCCCTGGCGACTCTTTCACCGGTGATGAATTCCCCTATGTCCATCTACAACAAAGCGAAGCTTCAGGATATGGATTTCGGCACCTTTGAAGTGGATGGAAAAGAATATCCGCTGAGCTTTGTTCTATTTGAAAATCATTATGACTACGACAACGACATGAAAGTAAGGCGGGCGGCTTTTGATGCGTTTTCCAGGAAGCTTAAGGATTATGAGAATACGGTAGCGGGGGTTTATCAGACACAGGTACAGAAAGAAAAAGCCATGGCGGATCTGAAGGGATTCGACAGCGTCATCGACTATCTTCTTTTTGACCAGAAAGTGACCCGTGAGATGTATGACCGCCAGATTGATGTGATCTATGAAGAACTGGCACCTCATATGAGAAAATACGCCAGACTTCTGAAGAAAATACACGGTATCGACAAGATGAGCTTCAATGATCTGAAGCTGTCTGTAGACCCCACCTATGAACCGCCCATCACCGTGGAGGAGTCCAAGGCCTATGTCAAGGACGGGCTGAAGATCATGGGCGAGGAGTATACGGAAATGATCGAACGCTCCTTCAAGGAGAGATGGATCGACTTTGTCCAGAACAAGGGAAAATCCACAGGAGCATTCTGTTCCAGCCCCTACGGAAGACATCCCTTCATACTCATCAGCTGGACGGAAAGGATGAGAGAGGTGTTCGTGCTGGCTCATGAACTGGGACATGCGGGACATTTCTATCTGTCTCAGCAGAATCAGAACATTTTCAATTCCAGACCTTCTCTGTACTTCATTGAAGCGCCTTCCACCATGAATGAGATGATCATGGCCAATTATCTGCTGAAGCAGAATGAGGAGAAGCGTTTCAGAAGATGGGTGCTGTCCTCTATGATCTCGAGAACCTACTACCACAACTTCGTGACCCATATGCTGGAAGCGCACTATCAGAGAGAAGTGTATAAAATCATCGATGCCGGCGGAAGCGTCCATGCGAAGAAGCTCAACGAGCTGAAAAGGGAAACACTGGAAAAGTTCTGGGGTGAAGAAGTGGAAATCAATCCAGGAGCCGAGAATACCTGGATGAGGCAGCAGCATTACTACAAAGGACTCTACCCCTATACCTACAGCGCAGGACTCACCATAGCCACAGAAGTTTCAAAGCGAATTCTACGTGAAGGAGAAGTGGCTGTAGAAGACTGGAAGAATGTGCTGAAGACCGGCGGGAAAATGGATCCGGTGGAACTGGCAGCCATGGCAAAGGTGGATATCACTACAGACCAGCCTCTGAAAAACACCATTGCCTATATCGGAGAAATCATCGATGAAATTGAGAAACTTACAGAGGAACTTGGAGATCATCTGTAATTTTAATAAAAGGTTTACATATTCTTGATGATTATCGGTTTGATTTGCTTAATAATAGTATGTGAGAGAAGTTTTTATGGAAATGATATAGGAGTGATAGAAATTTCAGCACCTCGATGAGGACCTGATCATTACTGTAAGGACGATCCCAGAATAAATGCGAGAAGGAGAATGAACAATGAGAAGACTGATTAATGACCCTTATGAAGTAGTAGAGGAGATGCTGTCCGGGTATGTGAAAGCACATCCCGATTATGCGAAACTTCTGGAACATGATGGCAGAGTCGTGGTGACAACCAGACCTGCAGAAGGAAAAGTAGGTGTGATCATAGGCGGAGGATCTGGCCATGAACCACTGTTCCTCGGATATGTCGGAGAAAATTTTGCGGATGCGGCAGTCATCGGTAACATCAACACCTCTCCTTCACCTGAACCTTGCTACAATGCTGTAAAAGCAGTGGACCAGGGTAAAGGATGCATCTATCTTTATGGAAACTACGCCGGTGACGTGATGAATTTCGATATGGGTGCAGAAATGGCTGCAGAAGACGGAATCCGCGTGGAGACGGTCCTTGTGACAGATGACGTGGTTTCCTCTGAAAACATCGAAGACAGAAGAGGAATCGCCGGAGACCTGTTTGTATTCAAGGCAGCTGGTGCTGCTGCTGCAAAAGGACTAGATCTGGACGCTGTTGTGGCTGCTGCAAAGAAATGCAATGACAATACAAGATCCATGGGTGTGGCATTATCCTCCTCCACGATTCCTGTAAAGGGTGGAACCATCTTTGATATGGAAGATGGAGACATGGAGATCGGTATGGGTATCCATGGAGAACCTGGTGTAAGAAGAGGTAAGATTGAGCCTGCTGACCAGGTGGTAGATGAAATCATGGAACATATTTTCAAGGATTTCGAACTGAAGGAAGGCGATGAAGTCTATACACTGGTCAACGGACTGGGTGGACTGCCACTGATGGACCAGTACATCATCAACAACCATCTGGAAGAAGTGCTGACGAATAAGGGCATCAAGGTCTACAAGGCACTGGTAGGAAACTACGCAACGTCCATGGACATGATCGGTATGGGCATCACCATCGTCAAGGTGGATGATGAGCTGAAGGAACTTCTGGACTATCCAGTAGATACTCCATACATGAGCATCAGATAACAGACAGAAACATAGAATCATCGGAATATCCGCTGCACGGGATGTGGCGGATATTCTTCAATTACTGATGGGGCTTTTTGGAAACGGAAAGATTTGTGTGTATAATAAAGTCAGGACTAGAATTTGAGGAGGATACGAAATGATGTACAATAAAGAGTTTTTCAGGAATTTCATTGTCAGACTGATCCCTATGTTCGAGGAGCATCGAGATTATCTCTCAAAGCTTGATTCAGACATCGGAGATGGAGACCATGGCATCAATATGTCCATTGGATTCAGAGAAGTGGAGAAGCAGCTGGACAAACTGTATGAAGAAACGGAGGATATTTCCAGTTTCTACAGAAAAGTGGGCATGATCATACTCGGAAAGGTGGGCGGCGCAGCAGGTCCCCTTTATGGCAGTCTTTTCATGAAGGCCGGGGATGATGTGAAAGGCAAAAACGAGCTGACCTTTGAAGAACTGGTGGGATTCATCGAGAACGGCATCAAATCCATCGAGATGAGAGGGAAAGCTGTGGTTGGAGACAAGACCATGGTGGATGCATTAAGACCTGCCATTGACCGTATGAAGGAGTCATTGGATTCAGGCAAGGAAGACATTGAAATATTCGAAGCCTTCGTCAATGAGCTGAAAGAAGGCTCTGACAGGACCATTCCGCTGATTGCTAAGAAAGGAAGAGCCATGAGACTTGGAGAAAGAGCCATCGGATTCAGAGATCCGGGATCCTTCTCTTCCTACCTGATCTACAAAGAAATGCTGGATGAGATGAAGAATCTGGCAGAAGGGTGATGGGAATGAAAAGAAAGCCCATTGTCGGTATGAGCCTGAAAATCTATGTGAATAAGATGGAACAGGCAGTATCCATGGCAAAGGAAGTCATGGAAAAAATGGACGCAATAGAAGATGTGGATGTTTTTCTCATTCCTTCCATGGGGACAGTTTATCCCGTAGCAAAGGTGCTGGAGGGTTCCAGTATTCTATATGGCGTACAGAACATTGCTCCTAAAGAGAATGGAGCCATGACAGGAGAGTTTTCCATAGAAAGCGCACTGGATCTCGGGTGTCATCTGGTGGAGCTGGGACATGCAGAGAGAAAATCCGTTTTCAGAGAAGATTACCAGATGATCAATGAGAAGATAAGACTAACCATCCGGAAAGGTCTCATGCCCATCGTGTGTGTAGGAGAAACGGATAGAAGCCCGGAGAGAAAGAAGGAACTTAGAAGCCAGATCAGCGAACTGCTGAAGGGTCTTGAAGGTGAAAGCTTATCGGGTCTTGTGCTTGCCTATGAGCCTGAATGGGCTATAGGCAAGGAAAAACCGGCGGAACCGGACTATGTTCATGGGTCCATGCGCATCATCCGAGAGATTCTCACAGAACTTTATGGAGCAGCGGTCAGCGAAAGAATCAGACTCATTTACGGCGGTTCAGCCAACAAGGAGAACGCAAAGAAGCTTGTTTCCTCAGAAGATATTGATGGCCTGTTCATCGGACGATTCGGACATGACATCGCGAATTTTGAGGAAATCGTGCAGAACGTAAGAGAAACAAAGGAGGAAAAATCATGAAAATCGCAATAGGATGCGACGAGATGGGATTTGAACTGAAGAATCATATCATCGGCGTACTCAAGGACAACGGATATGAATATGAGGACTTTGGGTCCTTTGAGAATGAGAAAGTGCTCTATCCGAACATAGCGGAAAAAGTGGCGAAAGAGGTGGCGGCAAAGAACTTCGACAGAGGAATCATCATCTGCGGAACGGGCATCGGCGTAGCCATCACGGCCAATAAGGTTCATGGCATCAGAGCAGCCCAGGTGACGGATATCTATCAGGCGGAAAGAGCAGCCAAGAGTAATGATGCCAACATCATCACCATGGGCGGTCTCACAACTGGAAAAGCTGTAGCGGAAATGCTGACGCTGGCTTATCTTGCGAGTGAATTCCAGGGCGGCAGATCCCTGCCGAAAGTGGACAGAATGAATGAAATAGACAATAGCTACAGAGGTAAATAAACTGAATTGTATTGTGCCTATAAAAGTTTCAAGGAACTCTCATAGGCACTTTATATGTGTGTTGGAGGAATTATGGATTTTTTTGAGAAATTTAACGAGATCATTTTAGCGTATAGGTTCAAGGTATTAGGCTTTCTTGTTGTTCTGATCATCGGATGGCAGCTGGCAAAATATGTGGTGAGACTGCTGGAAAAGTCCCTGATGAAGAGCAAGCTGGATGTTTCCGTTCACGGATTCATTCTGACACTGTCCGGGTTTTTCCTGAAACTCATCGTGATCATAACAGCAGCCACCATCATCGATGTCCCTATGACGACGTTCATTGCCATGCTCTCAGCAGCGGGTCTGGCAGTAGGGCTTGCACTGAAAGACAGTCTTTCGAATTTTGCGGCAGGCATCCTGCTGCTCATTTTCAGACCCTTTGGCGTAGGGGACTATATTCAGACTTCAGATGTGTCTGGAACCGTACTTTCCATTCAGATGCTCTACACCGCAATGAATACCATTGACAACAAAAGAGTGATGGTGCCAAATGGCCACTTAGCCACATCACATATCACCAATTACAGCATAGAACCGTATAGAAGAATCGATAAGGTGTATTCCGTGGCTTATGGAACGAATGTGCTGAAGGTGAAAGAGGTGCTCATGGGCATCGTGCTCAAGAATGAAATGATTCTGGATGAGCGTGGCGTGATTCTTGGTGTGATCAATCATGGAGACAGCTCCATCGACTTTGACCTGAAAGTATGGGTTAAGAGAGAAGATTATTTCACGGTGCTTTATGCGCTTAACGAGGATGTGATTACAGAGTTTGAAAAGAACGATATTGAAATCCCATATCCTACAAGAGATGTCATGGTGACCATGAATAAGACTGATTCAGACAATGTTCAGAATGTGCTTCCGGAGTAAGGCGAGCGCGGAGCAATCATAGGGATACATACAGAAAAAAGAGGAGCATCTGCTCCTCTTTTTTCTGTAATTGTAATTGATAATAATTAATAAGCATGTGCGGTGCTAATTAATAATGATTATAATCTAATAATAATTATAAAAAGAGTATTTGTCAATAGAAGATTTGCAGATAAATGATTTTTTCATGCGGTTATTAGAAAAAAGAACGGCAGTTGTTAAAAAATTAACCAAGTGGTATACTGGATATGTTTGAGAAACGGCTTATAAAGCCATTATGAAGCGAAATCAGAACCGAGGTGAACGTTATGGAAGTGGAAATCTGTGTTGGGAGTTCTTGTCATCTCAAGGGGTCCTATGAGGTTGTAAAAGAAATGGAAAACTATATTGAAAAGAATGACTTATCAGATGAAATAAGGCTGAGAGGCAGTTTCTGTCTGGGGCACTGCACAGAAGGAGTCAGTGTGAGAATGGATGGACAAGTGCTTTCGCTTTCACCGGAAAATGCGGTGGAAATGCTGAAAAGACATTGGGAGGAAATACGAAGTGCAGCTGATTAACTTTAGAGAAGCAAACTGCAAGAACTGCTACAGGTGCGTGAGAGCATGTCCAGTAAAGGCGATACGATTTCAGGATCATCAGGCCATCATAGATGATAGCAGGTGCATTGCCTGTGGCCAGTGTTTTCTGGCCTGCCCTCAGAACGCAAGAGATATTCAGAGTGACCTGCCGAAGCTCAGGAAAGCCTTTGAAACTGAAAAGACTGTGGTGGCACTGATTGCCCCTTCTTTTTCCGGGTTCTACAGAAACAAGGGCGGGTTCATTCATGGGCTGAAGGAACTGGGGTTTTCAAAAGTGGTGGAAGTATCTTCTGGTGCAGATGAAGTGACCAGAGCTTATGAACGCTATATTGAAGAGGAGAATCCGCTCTATGCCATTTCCAGCTGCTGTCCTACAGTGAATCTCATCATCAGGCGTTATTATGAGGATCTGTCCGATTTTCTGATTCCAGTAGTCTCTCCCATGCTGGCAACTGGAAAAGCGGTGAAAGCACAAGACAGGGAAAGCTATACGGTCTTCATCAGCCCCTGCCTCAGCAAGAAATGCGAACCGCTGACCTTCGGCAATGAAGGAACCGTGGATGCGGTGATCACCATGGAGGAAATCTGCCAGATGTTTACTGAGAGAAATCTTGATCCGGAAGCATTAAGTCCTTTCACACCTGAAGTTTCAGGTGATCTTCTGGGGAAGAAATATCCGCTGAAAGGCGGGATCGGAGAAGGGTTTGAAGGAACACTCACAGCAAAGGGGTATGATATTCTCCATGTAGAAGGAATCAGTCAGGTAAAGGAGGTACTGGAAGAGCTTCAGAGCGGGTCACTCAGCAGAACATTTCTTGACCTGAATGCATGTCATGAGTCCTGTATTTCCGGTCCCTGCATACCGAAAAAGACTATAAGCACATTTCTTCGTAAACAGCTGGTAAAGAAGCATGTGAAATCAGGATGGCCCGATAAAGGGGCAGTACTTTCATTTTCAGGCATTGATCTCACCACCACCTATATGAAGAATCCGGTAAGAAAGAAACAGTTCAGTGAGAAAGAGATCTTGAGTACGCTGGGTCGTATGGGGAAGAGAAAACCCAAGGATGAACTGGACTGCGGTGCCTGCGGCTATGACAGCTGCAGAGAGAAAGCAAGAGCCGTCCTGGAAGGGATGTCGGATGTGGAGATGTGCATGCCTTTCATGAGAACCAGAGCGGAGCATATGAATGATATCATTTTCTACAATTCCCCCAACATGATCTTCATACTGGATGAGGATCTGTGCATCACGCAGATGAACCCTTCTGCTGAAATCACCTTCAAAGTGAAAGCCGATGAGGTGAGAAACCTGCCGATCCAGTTTCTGCTGGAAGATCAGGGGTTCAGTCGAGTGAAAACTTCAGGGTATAACGATCTGAACCGGCGGATCATCTATGAGGAGGCCGGTCTCATTGTGATGCAGAGCATTCTATTCCTGCCCAAAGACAATCAGATTCTGGTGATCATGTCCGACATCACCGAAGAAGAAAACAGGAGACAGGAGCTTCAGACCATGAAGGAGAATACCATTGCCATCACGAACAAGGTCATCGAAAAGCAGATGAGAGTCGCACATGAAATCGCAAGTCTTCTTGGCGAAACCACTGCGGAGACGAAAATCGCTTTAAACAGACTGAAGGAGATTGTTCAGGAGGAAGGAAGCTGATGAGCTATTATCTGGATGTGAAGCATCTGTCACTGAACAAGTATGGAGAAGAGCTCTGCGGAGACCACATTGAAACCGCTGAAAATGAATCAGGGATGATTCTGGTTCTTTCCGATGGACTGGGCAGCGGAGTCAAGGCCAATATTCTGGCTACTCTGACAGCGAAGATTGCGGTCACCATGCTGAAGGAGAATGCTTCCCTGGAAGATACCATAGAAACCATAACGAAAACACTGCCGGTCTGTTCTGTCCGGAAAATGGCCTATTCCACGTTCACCATCGTCATGGCTGAAAACACCGGAAAGGTCAGAGTTGTGGAGTTTGACAATCCATCCTATTTTCATTTCAGAAACGGAAAACTCAGCATGCCGCAGAAAACCAGGCAGGTCATCCATGGCAAAGAGATCCACTTATCGGAGCTTAGGATGAGACCAGGGGATTACCTTACGGTCATCAGCGATGGCGTGGTTCATGCCGGTGTTGGGAAACTGCTGAACTTCGGGTGGCAGTGGGAGAATATCAGAGACTATATTGAAGAGCTCGCCCTTGGGAAGAGCGCTGCGGGGACCCTTGCCCATGAGGTGCTGGGCTACACCGAGGTCCTCTACGATCTGAAACCGGGTGATGATGCCAGCATCCTCTGTCTGGCCGTCAAAGAGAAGAAAGTGCTCAATCTGTTTGCCGGACCGCCGAATCATCCGGAAGATGATGCGCTTTATGTGAAATCCTATGTGGAAGCGGAAGGACTGAAGGTGATTGCCGGAGGCACTACAGCGGGCATCATATCGAGAGAGCTGGGGAAGCCTCTGGACATCGATCTAAAGGGAATAAGTAAGAATCTGCCGCCTTCCGCTACGATGGAAGGAGCGGACCTGGTGACAGAAGGGGTATTGACCCTTGGGGAAGTGATCAGAATTCTTGAAGTCTTTGATGATGAGAAGAAGAGCATGGAACTTCTGAAAAGGCTCTCTGACTCCGATGGCGCCGCCAGGCTATGCAGGCTCATTCTGGATGAGTCCACTGAAGTCAGGCTGTTCATGGGGACGGCGGTGAATCCTGCACACCAGGAACCGGGATTTTCCTATAATTTCAACTATAAGGTGGAACAGATTAAAAAGCTGAAGGAACTTATGGAGAAATCAGGCAGAAGGGTGGAGCTGTACACCATCTGATGGATGTCCTCAGAACGTAAAAAAGATGAATAATTATGAATGTCGTAATTAGAACGGGTCCAAATTCAGATATTAATTTAACATTTCCGTTTTCTTGTGGTAAAAAACATAAAATAACCTTGTATTGGTTTACAACTTATCATCTTTATGTATAATTGAATGTGACAATGATAAGGAGGTAATGAATGAAAGAAGAGTTTTACGATGCTTTGGAAAACTATCCGGTTGTGACTGCTGTGAAAGACTACAATGGACTGGATCTGGCGCTGAATACGGAAAGCAGAGTTGTATTCGTGCTTTTTGGTAATATCACAGATATCGCCCAGATCGTGAAAAAGGTGAAAGCCAGAGGAAAGATCGCCATCGTTCATGTGGACCTGATTGAAGGATTGGGCAGCAAGGAAATCGCAGCGAAATTCATCAAGTACAACACTCAGGCAGACGGAATCATCAGCACCAAGGCCAATATCATCAGTGCAGCCAAAGACCTGGGTCTCATCACCGTTCAGAGGTTCTTTCTTATAGATTCACTTTCTCTGAAGAATGTGATCAAGTATATTGAAGCAGGTCATGCGGATACATACGAGGTTCTTCCGGGGGGAATGTATAAGATCATAACCATGTTATCAAACATCTCCAACGTCCCACTCATCGCTGGAGGGCTTATATCAGACAAGGAAGATGTCATTTCCGCCTTATCTGCCGGAGCCACGGCCATATCTTCCACGGATACGGGTATCTGGAAACTTTGATGGCAAGGTTTACAAGTCTGTCATAAAGTGTTAAAATTAAGGGAGAAAAGAAAATAGTATGCTAAGAGTATGAGAGTAAGCAAAAGTCACCTGCAACAGGCAGGTTTCGTTGTGTTACTCTTTTTTGTGTTAGGAGGGAAATTAAATGTATGATGTAGCGATCATTGGTGCTGGTATTGTTGGAGCATCAGTGGCAAGAGAATTATCAAGGTATGATCTCAAGGTGTGTTTGATTGAAAAGGAAAATGATGTATCTGAAGGTGCGACCAAAGCAAACAGTGCCATCGTCCATGCGGGGTATGATCCAGAAGAAGGAACAGACATGGCAAGACTGAATGTAAGGGGATGTCATCTTACAGAAGTCTACACGAAGGAACTGGATGTGCCATACAAGAAAATCGGTTCTCTGGTTGTGGCTTTCTCTGAAGAAGAGATGGAACATGTGGAAATGCTTTTTCACAGAGGAAATGCCAATGGTGTACCAGATCAGAAGATTTTAAGTAGAGAAGAACTGCTGAAGATGGAGCCTAATATCGGGGATACAGCTGTGGGCGCTCTCTATTCACCAAGCGCAGGTATTGTAGGACCTTGGGAATTCACCATTGCTCTAACGGAAAATGCGGTGGTCAATGGCGTAGAACTGCTTCTGGATACAGAAGTGGTGGATATCAAGAAAGAGGAAGATGTCTTTACCATCTACACAGCCAATGCTGAACTGGATCCGATCCAGACCAAGTATATCGTCAATGCTGCAGGTATCTACAGTGATGCGATCATGAACATGGTGGGAGATCAGGAGTTCAAAATCAGACCAAGAAGAGGACAGTATTTTGTTCTTGACAAGAGTCAGGGAGAACTTGCGCATCATGTGATTTTCCAGTGTCCAACGGCACTTGGAAAAGGAATTCTTGTTTCACCAACGGTTCACGGGAATCTTCTAATCGGACCGGATGCAGAAGATGGTGTCGAAAGAGATGAAACTGGAACGACAAAGGAAAGAATGGATTACATCAGAGAAACTGCTGATAAGTCCATCAAAGGAATCAATTACAGAGAAAGCATCAGAAACTTTGCAGGCTTAAGAGCACAGTCTGACAGAAATGACTTCATCATCGAAGAATCCAAGTCTGTGAAAGGACTTATCAATCTGGCAGGAATCAAGTCTCCAGGACTTACTTCCGCACCAGCCATCGCTGAAGACGCGGCTGAAATTCTGAAGAACATCGGACTGGAACTGAAAAAGAAGGAAAACTTCAATCCTTCAAGAAGACAGACGCATTTCATGAGTCTTTCACCTGAAGAAAAAGCGGCAAAGATCAAGGAAGACCCTAAATTCGGAAGAATCATCTGCAGATGTGAAAACATCACAGAGGGAGAAATTGTGGAAGCGATCCATAGACCGGTAGGCGCACTGACTGTTGATGGTATCAAGAGAAGAGTGCGACCTGGAATGGGTAGATGCCAGGGTGGATTCTGCGGACCAAGAGTACTTGAAATCATTTCAAGAGAACTGGATCTTCCACTGGAAGATGTCATGCAGGATACTAAGGGATCCTACATACTGGTCGGGGAAACAAAGAATAGGGGTGAAGAATAAGATGATGTATGATTTGATCGTAATAGGCGGAGGTCCAGCTGGGCTTTCAGCAGCATATGAGGCTTATAACAGAGGGGTAGAGAAGATTCTTATTCTTGAAAGAGATAAGGAGCTTGGCGGAATTCTGAATCAGTGCATTCATAACGGATTTGGTGTTCACTCATTTAAAGAAGAGCTAACAGGACCTGAATATGCAGGCAGATATATAGATATGCTCAATTCCACAAATGTGGATCATAAACTGGATACCATGGTGCTGTCCATTTCCAATGGAGGAGATGTGAAGCATGTGGAGGCCATCAATACAGAAGAAGGATACCTGAGCCTTGAAACGAGAGCGATTATCCTGGCCATGGGCTGCAGAGAAAGAACAAGAGGAGCGATCCAGATTCCTGGAGAAAGACCTTCAGGTGTCTTCACAGCAGGTACTGCCCAGAGATACGTCAATATGGAAGGGTATATGGTAGGCAAGAAAGTCGTCATTCTGGGATCGGGAGACATTGGTCTCATCATGGCCAGAAGAATGACGCTGGAAGGGGCTGAAGTAAAGGCTTGCGTAGAGCTGATGCCTTACTCCAACGGTCTGAACAGAAACATCGTTCAGTGTCTCGACGACTATGACATTCCGCTGCTTCTTGCGCATACCATTACAGAGATCAAAGGAAAGCACAGACTGGAAGCGGTAGTGATTCAGAAAGTGGATGAAAACAGAAATCCGATTCCTGGAACTGAGCAGACACTGGAATGTGACACGCTGCTCTTATCCGTAGGTCTGATTCCTGAAAATGAGATCACAAAGAATGCGGGTATCGCATTAGACAGAAGAACATCCGGACCCATCGTGAATGAAGCCATGGAAACCAATGTCAAGGGTATTTTCGCCTGCGGCAACGTGGTTCATGTACATGATCTGGTTGACTTTGTAAGTGAAGAAGGACAGAAAGCCGGTAGAAGTGCAGCCAAATTCATAAAGGATGAGCTGAAAGAAGGGCAGGATGTCACAGAAATCAAAAACGGAGATCGCGTGAACTATACCGTTCCACAGCAGATCAGACTGGAAAACATTCAGGATTCTCAGGAAATCATGTTCAGAGTTTCCAATGTATTCAAGGATGTCAACATAACAGTAAGAAACAATGAGGGAGAGCTGGTCAAGAAGCTGAGAAGACCCGTTGTGGCTCCAGGAGAAATGGAGAAAATCAAGCTGAAGAGAGCGGATCTCGAGAAGGCGAATGGACTCCTTACCATAGCTCTGGAAGAGGTGATTTAAGATGAAAGAAATGATTTGTATTGTATGTCCTAAGGGATGCAGACTGCAGGTGGATGAGAAGCCAGATGGTGAAATCATCGTAATGGGTAACGGATGTAACAGGGGTATTCCTTATGCGAAAAAGGAACTGACAAATCCAACCAGAGTCATCACCTCCACTGTAAAGATCACAGGTGGCATTCATAAAAGACTGCCTGTAAAGACTTCTACAGATATTCCGAAGGGACTGAACTTTGACGTGATGAGAGAACTTGAGAAAATTGAAGTCGTAGCGCCAATCAAAGTGGGAACAGTTTTAATAAAGAATGTACTTGGAACAGGTGCAGATATAGTAGCTACAAGAAATATGTAGGCAATGAAATGTGGGTTGACACCCACATTTTTTGTATAAAAAATATCCAGAACCAGGTTAATTTGTTATAATAGTACAAAAGTAAATGTTTACATAACAGGAGAAACAGATGTCAAACAATGAGGAGGTAAGGTTATGTATGATGTAATTATCATCGGAGCAGGAATTGTCGGAACAAGCATTGCGAGAGAACTGTCAAAGTCAAAAGCGAAAGTGCTTATTCTGGAGAAAGGAATCGATGTTTCCATGGGGGCAACGAAAGCCAACAGTGCCATCGTCCATGGGGGGTATGCAGAGAAACATGAAGCACTGAAAGGGCGATTATGCTATAAAGGCAGAATTCAGTTCAAAGAACTGGACCGTCAGCTCAATTTCGGTTTTGAGGAAACAGGCTCTCTTGTAATCACCAAAGAAGATGACAAGGAGCCTCTGGAAAAACTCATGGCCAATGGGATAAAGAATGGACTGGATGATTTGTCCATCATAGGACCTGAGGAAATCAGAAAGATAGAACCTGAGCTGACCGATGATGTGAAATGGGCGCTGTACTGTAAAGGTGCAGGAATCTGTTCTCCCTATGAGATGGCCATCGCCATGGCGGAAAATGCCATCAAGAACGGAGTGACGCTTGAACTGGAAAATAAAGTCACAGACATTGAGAAAACGGGAGATGTCTTCAAGGTCACCACAGATAAAGGCGCATATGAAGGTAGATATGTGGTCAATGCAGCAGGTGTATATGCGGACAGTATTTCACGCATGGTGGGGGTAGATACCTTCAAGATTCTACCTAGATCCGGCGAGTATATCCTGTTTACAAGAGGTACCGGAGATCCTATCAACACAGTGATTTTCCAGCTGCCTACCAAGCTTGGAAAAGGCGTTCTGGTGGCATCCACTTACTACGGCAATCTGCTCATAGGACCAGATGCAAACGACGATGCGGACCGTGAAGATACTTCAACGCACATCGAACGTGTAGCGAATATATTTGAACAGACGAAGGAGCTGTATGATAAAATCAATCCGAAGCAGTTCATCAGAAGCTTCACAGGCATACGTGCCAGAAGCTCAACGGATGATTTCATTATTGAAGAGACGGAAGTAAAAGGATTTGTCAATGTAGCTGGAATCCAGTCTCCTGGACTCACATCCTCACCAGCCATTGCGGAAATGGTTACAGGTATTCTTAAGGAATCGGGCTTAGAATGGGAAGAGAACAAGGACTTCGATCCTTACAGAAAACCCATTGTCACGAAAAAACCGCTCAAACCATTGAAGGACGTCAAGAAATTCATAGAGCTTCCTCTGGGAAGCGAAGATCGAATCGTCTGCCGATGTGAACAGGTGAGAGAAGACGAAATCGTGGATGCGCTTCATCGAGGTATTAAAGTGAAAACTGTAGATGGTGTGAAAAGAAGAACACGAGCCGGTATGGGATGGTGTCAGGGAGAATTCTGTAAGCCAAGAGTGATTGAGGTCATGGAGAGAGAATATGGCGAAAAGATTGATCCAGGTTTTGATATCGAGCATAGTGGTGTGAACCGTGTTCAGAAATCCGACCTTCTGGATTATCTGAAGAGCCTCGAGGAGGAATAGACGTTGAGTGATGTCATAGATTTCAATGAACTGAAAAATAAAGTAAGGGATAAAGACATAGATGATTTTGAAGCCTATATCTTTAATCTTTACGGTGAAATGGGAACAGGAAAGCAGACCATTGCATCCATCAATAAGGCGATCATGGAATACATGGAGAAGAACAGCATTTCCTATGAGAAGTTCATGGAAATCCAGACCAGACTCATGGAACGATATGGCGTATCCATGGAGGACATCCAGTCCCAGTACAATCTGACGAACAATGAAGACTATCAGAAGTACCGTAAGCAGCTTGGTTTCATGGATAAATACAAGGGGAAGCTGAAAGAATATTCAGGGTTCCACTATGAAATCAGAAATGACAGGAATGAACTGTCAATATTTCTGAACAAGACCATTGTTGTCATCACATCTGAGAAACAGGTGGATCTTACGGATAACGAACTGAATGAGTTTCTGGTATCCTACAAGAAACTTCTGGATGATGCGAAGCTTCAGATTCGAATCAGTGAAAATTACAGGGAATATGATTATTAGAGCAGTTGACCGATGAGAAATCATCGGTCTTTCGCTTTTAGCTGAGATTCAGCTTTAATCTGATTACTGATTCTTTCAGAACAACTCTGAATCGGCAAATCTGACGCTTCCTGGAATCATGTGTATTGGGTAAGCCAGATTGTTTTTCTGATTATGCTATAATATGATTTAGGTTTTAATGAAATCACAATCAGGAAGAAAAAGTAAGGAAGTATACAGATGATGGAAGAGAAGGAAAAGCTGGAAGAAGAAAGCAGGGATAAGGAGAAGAAGGATTTCTTCTCCTTTGTGAAGAACCCCATAAGATATGATGTGCTGCACCTGGCATGGCCCATACTGACTGAGCTGCTCATGAGCTCGCTGTTCGGTATGGTGGATATGATGATGCTGGGGTGGATTGCAGATAAGGCACTGGCAGCGGCTTCTGTTGCTGCTGTGGGGATCACAAATCAGCCTATGTTCATTGGTCTGTCGCTGGCGCAGGCGCTTAACGTGGGCGGTACAGCCATGATTGCCAGATATGTGGGTGCAAAGCAGCACCATAGAGTGGATTCGGTGCTGAAACATGTGATCCTCTTGAATCTGTTCATGCTGGCCATTCCACTATCCACATTCGGACTGATCTTCACGGATGAGATCATGAAGTTCATGGGTGCCCAGTCAGACACCATCGATGCGGGTAGGATCTACTTTAAAATCATTATGGTCGGGTATCTTTTCCAGAGCTTCAATATGTCGATTACAGCTGCGCTAAGAGGAATAGGAGAGACAAAGGCTCCTATGAGGATCAATATCAGAGTGAATTCAATGAATGTGGTGGGAAATGCGGTGCTGATCTATGGACTTCTGTTCTTTCCGGCACTTGGCGTTACAGGAGCGGCTGTTTCCACAGCATTTTCCCATATAGTGGCAAGCATTCTCATGATCCGATACATTGTGCGGAGAGACAGTCCTCTGAAGGTGGATTTCAGAAAGAAGTTCAAGTACAACAAGACGGTCATCCAGAATCTGATACGGGTCGGAATCCCGGCGTCGCTGGAATCTCTGGCGCTTAGAATCGGTGTGCTCCTTTTTGTGAGAATTGTGGCTGGGCTGGGAACTGTAGTCTATGCCTCACATCAGATCGCTCTCAGCATTCTTGGTCTATCCTTTCAGCCAGGACAGGCTTTCGGCATTGCTGCCTCTTCCATGGTGGGACGCTCCCTGGGTGCACAGAATCTCAGTGGTGCGGAGAAATATGCCAAGGAAACCAGAAAAATCGGATCCATGATTTCCACTTTCATGGCAGTGATTCTGTTTTTCTTTGGACCTCAGATTGTGGGGCTTTATACCAATGATCCCGTAATCATCGAGAATTCTTCCAGAGCATTGAAAATCATTGCGCTTGTCCAGCCTTTCCAGTCCTCTCAGCTTATTCTGGCAGGTGCTCTTCGTGGAGCGGGAGATACTTTGTGGCCGCTTGTGGCGACTTTCATAGGGGTGTTCGGCTTCAGAGTCATCCTTGCCCATATCTTTGTGAATATCATGGGATATGGACTCATGGGGGCGTGGATGGCGGTTCTGGCAGACCAGTTCATCAGATATCTGTTCGTTTACGGCAGATTCAGAACGAATAAATGGAAATATATCAGGATCAGATAAACCGGGCTGTGCCAGGTAATATGAAATATACGTGTGAAGCAGAATGCAGATAATAGAGAAAGGCTCTCAGTTTTAAACTGAGAGCCTTTCTCTATTATGTTTCTTTCTCTATTCTACAGTAACAGACTTGGCCAGATTTCTTGGCTTATCCACATCCAGACCCTTATAAAGGGAAACGTAGTATGCAAGAAGCTGCGTTGGCACTACTGCAAGGATCGGTGCGATGATGTCCATGGTGTTTGGAATGTAGATTACTTCATCGGAGTACTTCTCCACTTCCTGGTTGTCTTCATAGGTGATTGCCATGACCTTGGCACCTCTGGAGACCACTTCCTTGATGTTGCTCTGCATTTTTTCGAAGAGATCTCTCTGTGTCAGTGACGTGATGACGGAAATTCCTTCCTCGATGAGTGCGATGGAACCATGCTTCAGCTCCCCGCCAGGATACGCTTCTGAGTGGATGTAGGAGAGTTCTTTCAGCTTGAGGGAGGCTTCCACTGCAATCTGATAATCCAGTCCTCTTCCGAGATAGAATACGTCTTTTTCCTCATGAATTCTGTCTGCAAAATGCTCGATTTTAGTTGTATCTTCCAAAATACGGGCAACTTTTTCTGGGAGTGTAAGCATTTCCTTCTTGATTTCTTCAAGGTAGGAAGTTTCCTGAGTGCCTTGAAGTTCCGCAAACTGGATGGCGATGCTGTATACTGCCACGAGCATGGTCAGGTATGCTTTGGTGGAAGCCACTCCGATTTCTGGTCCAGCCCAGGTATAGAAGACATCATCCGCTTCACGCGCGATGGAGCTTCCCACTACATTCGTAATGGCGATGACTCTGGCACCCTTGGTCTGAGACTCTCTCAGAACAGCCAGTGTATCGGCGGTTTCTCCGGACTGACTGATGGTGATCAGAAGTGTTTTATTATCTATGATAGGATTTCTGTATCTGAATTCCGATGCCACGTCCACTTCCACAGGGATTCTGGCCAGGTTTTCAATGGCAACCTTACCGATGAGTCCTGCATGATATGCGGTTCCACAGGCGACAATATAGATTCTGGAATAATTAGTGAGCATATCTCTGCTGATATGAATATCGTCCAGTCTGATTTTCTCACCTGGGATGATTCTTGAAGTCATTGTATCTTTCAGGGCTTTAGGCTGCTCGTAGATTTCCTTGATGGTGAAGTGGGCATAACCGCCTTTTTCAGCTGACTCCGCACTCCATGTGATTTCTGTGCTTTCTCTTTCCACTTTTTCTCCAGTTTTCGTGTAGAAGGCGAGTTCATCCTTCATTAGCACAGCGAATTCACCATCGTTGAGATAAACGAATTCTTTTGTATAGTTCAGTACCGCTGGTACATCGGATGCGATGAAATATTCACCATCACCCAATCCGACAACCAGGGGACTGTCTTTTCTTGTTGCGACGATTCTGTCTGGTTCATCGATGGATACTACGCCTAATGCATAGCTTCCTTTCAGTTCCTTTGTTGTCTCTCTGACAGCGTCAAGGAGATCTCCATTGTAGTGAAAGTCGATGAGGTTCGGAATCACTTCGGTATCCGTATCAGACAGAAATTCATAACCAAGCTTCACCAGCTTGTCTTTCAGTTCCATGTAGTTCTCGATAATACCGTTATGGACCACAGAAATTCTATTATTGTTGCTGTTATGGGGATGTGAATTCTCATCGGAAGGAGCACCATGCGTAGCCCAGCGCGTATGTCCGATACCCATCTGACCTTTCAGGCTGCTGCCGCTTAGTTTTTCCTCCAGATTCTTCAATCTCCCTTGAGCTTTGACGATGGAGACTTTTCCGTCTTCCATGATCGAAATTCCTGCTGAGTCGTAACCTCTGTACTCCAGTCTTGAAAGACCGCTGATGAGCACCTCCACAACGTCTCTGTTACCAAGATAACCTACAATTCCACACATAAAAAAACACCCTCTCTAAATTATTTTTAGGAAGGCTTAATACACCCTGCAGGATTGTCCCAGGAATCGCTTCCTGTATTTCTCCTGACATTTATCGGTAGTGTATACCGCGAAGCATCCGCCGAATTTTCGATAACTTCGTCCTCGTCAACCTATGAGATCATAGGTTCTGGCGCTATTTCAACAACTTGAAATTTCAATATTCATTAAGCCTTACCGAACTATTATAACGTGTAATACGAAAGTTGAATACCCCTAAAATCAAAAATTGTTATTTCTGTAACTATCAGTGAGCGTTCATACGGGCGAAACGTGCTGCGCTGCAATAGAAAAGAACCTCCTGAGAGGTTCCTCTCTTTTCGTCAGTTTTACGTTTCAAGGTGAGAACCATCACAATAGGGAGGAGTCTTTGTCCTCTTGCATGTGCAGAGATAGGCGGATTCATCTTTTTCAGGGGTAAAGAGCAGGGGCATGATTTCAGTTGTCCCTTTGTGGCTGCCATCACAGAATGGCTGTGCTTCACTTCTTCCACAGGCACACCACCATATGCTTTTTCCGCTTTTCAGCTCAATCAGGACAGGTTCATTACCGGCTTTAACTGGGTTATCCATCTGAACACCTCTTTCTTCCACTTCATAATCGCTATGATTATATTATATAGCAGTGGATCTGTCTCTGCCAGTCATATCAGGACAAGAAAAAAGCACTCGCATGTGAGTGCTTTTGAGTTTCAGTCTATCCAGTGATCTTGTAGGATTTTTCTGAAGGTACAACCGGGATTTCTTTCATGGCGTAATCTGTGACTTTTATGAACCCGTTTCCTTTGAGTATTCCTCCAAGAAATTTATTGAAGGTTTCGTCGGTGCCTTGAACTTCAACTTCCACATCTCCGTTCATGAGATTTCTCACCTTTCCGGTAAGACCTAATGATTGTGCCAGTTCATAGGTGTGATATCTGAATCCGACTCCTTGTACGCGTCCTGTGAAAATAATAAAGTAACGTTTCATGGTTTCACCACCTTGATCAGTCTCTAGGATCGGGCTTCTTGTCGCTTAGGGTATCTTCCTTACCGCTGAATATCTTCTTCAGGTGTGTGATGCTGTCTGCGGCTTTCTGACTTATTGTTTTGCCGATAAGGTTCAGTCTGTTTTTCGTATCTTTCTCTTCTTTGACATCATTATGGGAGGTGAGTTGCCTTTCTTGTTCTGTTATCTTTTCATCGAAGTGGAAAGGTGTGTCTTCTTTTGCGTTTTTTTCGATGGATTCGGGTGTCGATGTAGTTTGAGAACGGGCAGAGCCGTTCAGCTTGGCGTCTTTATCGGAAGAAGTCAGTCGGATGGTTTCTGGTGCTTTTTCCGGTAAAGGCTGAGCCGTCATTTTCTGTCCTTTTCTGGCCATGATTCTCGCCTGTTTCGTTCTGTATTTTGATACGGTGTAGATATAATCCAGGTAAATCGCTCCGATGACCTTCGCACCGGCCACCTGATCGCTACCGAGATTATACAGTCTCAGATACTTCTGTATATGTCCAAGGGGCTTATTGGTGATGCCGTAAAGATCCTTGCTCATTTTCATTGCATCGATGAATGAAATATGCACTTCTTTATCCAGCTTGATGTTCAGATAGGTATGGGTGAAAGGCTGATTGTAAATGATGATCGGTAGATCGCCTGCATATCTTAAGAAACGTCCCACGGCCTGATTGAGAGGGATTGTGTATTTCTTAAGAAGGGGATCAGCAGGTGCTATGGGAATAAACAGTGAATCAACCATTTTATTGTTCAGGTATTTTACAGCCTGAATGGAAGTGACCGTATCACTGTAAGGATCTTCTGATGTTCTGTTCAGATGAAAAGTGACGAATTCGCGATATAAAGGATAAGCTTCGAATTCTTCGATGATTTCACCTTTATGATTGAAAAGAGCGTCTTCCATTATGACCTGTTTGTAATTCAGCCGGTCTGGTGAATAGATGTAGTCCTTCAGAATATAGAAAAGAGATATCATCATTCCGAAAATAATGTAAATGATGGCATAAGTGATTTCCATCTTGTCATACCGGTTGTTAAAGTATAAGAATACAATTAACAGCAACAGGAAGCTGTAGAAAAATATAAACTTCTTGTTGAAAATTCCTTTAACAATATTCATGTAAAAATGCCTCCGATGAGTGTATTTATGCTCACTTGTTCTAAGTCAACTGGATACCTAAGTGAATCAATACTAGTATTATATTATGATTTACGAGAAACATAAAGAAAATGCGTAAATTCTCTTATGAATTGGAGAGAATCGGCAATTTCACGGTGATGGAAATTCTGCTTTCACTCAATTTCTCCGCGTAAATCTGACCACCGTGCATATGAACGATGCTCTCGGAAATCGCAAGTCCCAAGCCGCTTCCGCCAGTCTCGCTTGAACGTGATTTTTCCAGCCGATAAAATCGTTCAAACATTTTATTGATCTCTTCATCGCTGATTCCATCAATGGCATTTTCCAGTGAGATGGTTGCAAAGTTGTCTGCGTCAATCCCTTTGACCGTCAAGAGAATCGGCTCATCGGTATGGGTGTATTTTATCGCGTTTGAGATAAGGTTTTCGAAAAGCCTTACAATCTGTGGTACATCTGCATACAATACAATGTCTTTTGTTGCGATGACTTTACTGATGGTCAGACCATTTTCTTCCGCCATGGGAATCATTTCCTCAATGAGCTGATCCAGAAGATCCACAAGATTCACTGCGGTGAAGTTTGGTTTATTGTCAGGGCTTTGAAGCTTCGTATACTCGAAAAGTTCATTGATCAGCTGTTTCAGCCGTTCCGACTTGGAATAGGCGATCTCGATATAATCATCCTTCTGTTCGTGTGAGATCCGGGGTGACTTTGCCAGGCCCAGATACCCGATGATGGAAGTCAGCGGGGTTCTCAGGTCATGAGATACATTTGTTATGAGTTCCTGTTTTGTCTTCTCCAGATTCCTTTCTTCCTCGATTTTCTGATCAATGTCCCTGGCCATGATATTGATGCTTTTCGCCAGATGGGTGAGCTCATCGTTTCCCTTCACAGGCGCTGTGTATTTCAGGTTGCCTGTGGAAATGATCCTGACGGTGTTGGATAGCTCCTGGATGTAATCCATCTTGTTCTTTGTCAGAATGAGAAATCCTGAAATGAAAAACAGGAATGCGATGAAGAGAGCCAAAGAACTGTTATAGCTATAGGTGGGAGTAGTCTGAATATCGGCTATAGGGGTGTCTTTGATGATCAGGTAAATGTCATTATTCAGGAAGTTCATCGGATAGACGAAAACAAGCTCCCCGGCAGACTGGCTGTCTATATTATCACGACGATAAAAATCGATGTCATAAGCGGACTTGATGACATTGAAGATATCTACGGAATTTTCCATGACATTTTCGGTCTTATAGATCATGTTCCCGGACAGATCTGTCACCAGAACTTTCAGCGTGCTGGTTCTTGAGAAATCCTCTATGAGATTCTCCATGGCGTTATGCATGTTGAACTGTTTGGCGTCGGCGTTGTTTTCAGAGGGGTAACGTGCATTCTGTCTCATTTCATCCGTTATTTCCTCTTCTTCCTTATATCTCAGATCATTCAGCATGCGTTCGGCGATATCTTCTGCAGAGGAGGAAATGTCATCAATCCCCTGTTCATAGGAGATGGACTGCTGGTAAGTGACCTTTCTGGTCATATTGAAAGTGATGTTATAGGCGAGAAATGCTAAAACCAGACAAAAAGCAACAGCGAAAATCAGCTCCAGCTGAATGTTACTGCTGATTTTTGCGCGTATCAGGTTATCCAGAGAAGCAAAAAAATGGTCGATTCTGCTGTCTGGTTTCTTTGTTACAGGTTTCTTTGATTTGCTGAGCCTATTTTTCAACTTTATATCCTACTCCCCAAACAGTTTTGATGTATCTAGGATTTCTTGGGTCATCTTCAATTTTCTCTCGAAGCTTTCTGATGTGGACCATGACTGTGTTTTCTGATTCAAGGAATTCTTCCTTCCAGACATTTTCGTAGATCTTCTCCACTGAAAGAACGATTCCTGTATTTCTGGTCATGTACTCTAGCATGTCGAATTCTGTTTTTGTCAGCTTGATCAGATCATTTCCCTTTTTCACTTCTCTGGTGTTGATGTTGATGGTGATATCATCCAATGTCAGGACATTGTCGTTTCGGGGCCTCTCTGAATTCAGGGTATAATATCTGCGCAGCTGAGATTTCACTCTTGCTATCAGTTCCAGAGGATTGAAAGGCTTCGTGAGATAATCATCCGCACCGGATGTCAATCCCATGATCTTGTCCATGTCCTGGCTTTTGGCAGAGAGCATGATGACGGGCATGTTTTTGGTCTTTCTCAGTTCCATGCATGCCTGGATTCCATCTTTCTTGGGCATCATGATGTCCAGAATGATCAGATCCACATGTGTTTTCTCCACCACCTCCAAGGCTTCGACACCGTTGGTTGCTTTTATGGTTTCGTATCCTTCATTAGAAAGATAGATTTCAATGAGATCTCGGATCTCCTTTTCATCGTCTACGATGAGTATCGTCTGTTTATCCATTCCTTTTCCTCCAAAATATATTTCTCTGTATTAATCCATACTATGATGATACCTGGAAATAATATGTATTCTTCCTCTTATCATAACTACTACATCTTAAATTAGTAAAGGAAAAACCTTAAAACTTGGTGAAGCTAAGGATCTTCCATCTGTAAAGCAGATGCTAAAACCATTATACTATATCTTGTGAAGAAGGTGGGATTCGAGGTCGCATTTGAGCGATTGTCAGAAGAGATTAATATCTTCTTAAGAACTATCTTGTATGGTATATAGGTGAAAATTAGACCATTTTCCTCATATTCCATAAGGGGATATGCTGTATAATAGAAAAGAATAATATTAAGGGTGATGAAATGAACTTGCGAAATAATAAGAAGAAAAAATTTAATCGATATACAGGGCTTCTGCTCATAATGATTCTGGTTTTTTCACTGCTGGTGAATGAAATGTTCAATCTGCAGGTGATTCACGGAGATGAGTACTTTGCGCGTGCAAATGTGGAATTCATAAAGAATATAGATAATGCTGCGCCAAGGGGAGAAATCATAGATGCGAAGGGGAATGTGCTGGCCACATCACTTCAGAGCTATAACCTGATTTATGTGGATACAACGGAATCCAGAAAGGAAATCTATACCACCATCGATAAAGTGGTGGCGCTTCTTGAAAAGTCCGGGCAGGAAATCAACGATACGTTCAATCTCAAGACAGATCCTTTCCGATTCGAATTCAGTTCCGAAGATCCCGATTTCATCATGAAAACAGAACTCAGATGGAAAAAGGATAGAGGAATCAATGATTATCTCTTTAATTCGATTATGAGAGAGAAAACAGGGAAGAATAAGATCGCTGATCTCAATGAGAGTGAAACAAATGAGCTGGATGAACTGATTCTGGCTTTTACACCGGAAGAGACCTATTACTATCTGATCAAGTTCTATAATTTATATGAAGCCCTTGAACCGACACCGGAGGAAAAGAAGGAGTTTGCAGTAAAAGACGGAAGAGAGATCCATGAGGAGCTTCTGAAAGTCTTCGACTGGGACACCATAAGATCCTATCTTCTGATCAGAGACAGTATCCGCATGGAGAGTTATTCGGGCTCCAAGGCTGTAACCCTGGTCAGTAATATGAAGGAAGAAAGTGCTTTCACTTTTCTGCAGCAGCTCAGCTTTCTTCCGGGTATCGATGTGGAAACAAATCCCATCAGATTCTATCCCTATCAGACTATGGCATCCCACCTGCTTGGATATCTGAATCCGATACCCGCAGAGCATAGAGATTATTATCTGGAAAGAGGGTATGATATTTCAAAAGATTACATTGGTATTTCAGGAATCGAATCTGCCTATGAAAGCAGACTGAAAGGCAGTAAGGGCGTAAGTACGGTAGAAGTGGATAAAAACGGAAGAACCGTGAGCGAGCTCTTTGAACTGGAGACCTATCCGGGAAGTACTGTTCAGCTGACGCTGGACCTTGATCTGCAGCATACAGCAGAACAGGCGCTGAAGGACATCATCATCAAATACTCGGAAGAAGACACGAAACATGCCATCGCAGGATACTACCAGGATTCTTCCAATGCTACGAGAGGAGCGGTCATTGCGCTCGATATCAATACGGGGAATGTTCTTGCCATGGCCAGCTATCCCAGTTATGATCCGAATATTTTCGCTGTACCGGGCAGGCTTACCAGTGAAATATACAAGGAAATTTTCACACCGGATTATAAGGCCTTCGCGGAAGAGCTGATCAGTGAGAAGAATATCAGGGTTCCCGTGGAAGAAGGGTCCAATGTCACAAGACCTGCCACAGTGGATGATCTGTTCAGAACCAACGATGAAGGAAAACTTGTAGACACTTACGATCTTTATGCGAAACCACTGTTCAATTACGCCACACAAGGGCTGGTTCCGTCCGGATCCACCTTCAAGATTGTGACAGGACTGGCGGCGCTCGAGGAAGGGGTCATCACCGCAAACACCATCATCAGAGATACGGGTTCCTTTTCCAATGACAAGACGGGCACACCCATCACCAATGAAGGGGGCGGCTCTTATGGGAATACGGATCTGGCCAAAGCCATAGCCAAATCCTCCAATGTGTATTTCTCTGATGTGGGTTATCGACTCTATCAGGCGAAGGGGCTCAATGCCCTGGCGGAGTGGGCGTGGAAACTCGGACTGGGGCATGACCCCAAGGAGCCTCTACACAGCACCACAGGAATTGAAATAAGAGAGAGCATCTATGGTAACGTATATAATCATTACAGCAAAGTGGAACTGACCAAAAAGCTCTTCATGTTCGATGTGGTGGAATTTCTTAAAGCGGGACGATCCAGGACAAGTGACTACGGTCCAACATTCACACCGCTGGATATCGGCATCGACAATTCGGAAATAGAAACAATCGAAAAAGCGAAAGAGAACATCAAGGTGAAAATCCGGGAAAGTCTGGACATCAGTCTGGAGGAAGCCAACAGTTATATCAGAAAGGATTTCAATGAAGTCATTGAAACCTTGACCACAGTGATTCAGGAATACATCCTGCTGCTGCCCGAAGAAGAGGCGGCTGGACTGGAAACGGCGAAGCGGTATGCAGAAGAGCTGGCGAACCTGATCGTCTTTGATATGTCTACGGAAATCATCAGCCCGAGAAACGTGCTGAACTCCTCTCTGGGACAGGGGGACAATCAGGTGACACTGCTGCAGGTGACCAATGCACTGGCAGCCATCGCCAATGGAGGAACCCGATATAAGACCAATCTTGTGAGCAGAATTCTTGACGCAGAAGGAAACATCATCCAGGAGAACGAACCGGTCGTTCTGGAAGAGACAGGAATCACGAAATCCACTGTAGATGCACTGCTGAAAGGACTCAATGATTCCACCAAACCAGGTGGTGGTGCCTATAGCGTCTTCAGGGGTTTCCCCATTGAAAGCGGAGGAAAGACGGGTACGGCAACATGGAAGACCAATCAGGAAGAATTCGGTCGTGCTGCCTTTGGTGTGTATACCGCAGTAGCGCCCATCGAGAATCCTGAAATTGTCGTAGCGGCCATCGTTTATGATGTGACCAGAGGTTCTTTTGTGGCTCCGATTTCTCTTGCGGTTCTGGAAGAGTATTTTGAGGACCAGCTTGAAGCGGAGTTTCCTGATTATCAGCGGCAGTTTGACTATGATTCACCGGAGCCGACCATGAATTATGTGGAACCGGGTGAAGAGACTCCGTCGAATGAAGAAGAGAGCGTGGATGAAGAATCCGAGGAAGAAAATACGCCATAAAATGAAAAGTATGCACAACATCATGTGCATACTTTTTCTATTCGGGCTGTTCCAATATTATCGGCTCTTCATTGCCTTCTCTGGCAGCTTCCAGCACTGCAGAGGAAAATGTTCTGAAGTCTCTGGAAGAAGTGGTGGCTCCTGAGACCGTATCCACCTTGTCTGGATCCTGGTGAAGCAGAAGCGCGTTCTCAAGTTCCTTCAGATAAAGGACGGGGTTGGTGCCTTTTGTGGCAAACATCGCTTCGTTGTAGGCGACATCTTCCGATTTCAGTTTCCCCAGATTTTCTCCGGTTCCTTCATAGTCATAGTTGACTGAAGTGATTTCTCCTTCAAGAATCTCCAGTGTCATGAAAGCTTTCCAGCTGGTGGAATCGGGTCTGTTGAAGGTAACGGAATAGGTGCCATCCTGCAATGGCTTCTCTGCGGTGTTCTGGCAGCCGGTAAGGATGCTGAATAGGATCATGGAAGCAATGATAAGTCGGATTGGTTTTCTCATATCGCATTCCTCCTCAAGTTGAATTTTATTCTGCATTCATAATAACCCACTTTTTGGTTTTATGCAATTTAATATCAGTGGAGGAAATTAGTTATGAATTTATCAAACTTCAGGTGAAAGCATTCAATTCTTAAGGGTAATCTGCTATAATTACTATTTGGGAACAGTGATTATTTATCAGAAGAGGGAGTACGGATAAATGAAAGTGAAAAAATGGGACGTTATCATCATCAGTCTCTTTGTTATAGCTTCTTTTATACCTGCCTTGATTTTCACGCTGCAGGCTCGAGCGAATTCGGGTGGGTACTATGTGGAAATCAAAGTACAGGGCGAACTGTATGAAACCAGACAACTGACTGGACATACAGGGAGAGAAGAAATAATGATAGAAACTGATTTAGGTGTGAATATTGTAGAAATCATAGATGAGAAAGTCGGGATGTACGAAGCGGACTGCCCGGACAAGATCTGCTATTCTCCGGAATACATCAGCAGACCTGGGGAGACCATCGTCTGCCTGCCCAACAGAATCGTGATAGAAGTCAAAGGAGAGAAACCGGATGCAGATGATGAAGACATTATCACAGGATGGGCAAGTGACCACCATGAATAAGACGACAAAAATGATCTTCATCTCTCTGATTGTCGCGCAGGCTCTGGTGCTCCATGTGATAGAAGGGATGATTCCTGTACCCATAGGAATTCCTGGCGCGAAGCTTGGGCTGGCGAATATCTTCACCATCATCTCCCTTTATATATTAGGCTTTAAGTCCACAGTGGTGGTAGTGGTGATGAGAGTCGCATTGGCCACCATGTTCGGTGGCACGCTATCTTCCTTCCTCTTCAGTTTAAGCGGAGGGCTACTCAGTCTGCTGTCCATGACATTCATCAAGAATCTGCTGAAAGATAAAGTGAGTATCATTGGAGTAAGTGGAGCTGGAGCAGTCAGTCATAATATCGGCCAGCTTCTGGTGGCATCCTACATCGTTAGAAACTGGACTGTTATGATGTATTTACCGGTACTCACCTTCATCGGTATTGGTACGGGAATCTTTATCGGAATCACTGCAAATTACATCATAGGGCATATGAGTAAGATCAAAGCGGTGAATAAGATCAGTCGGCTGAAAGAAGAAGAGATATTCATCAGAAAACAGTGATTCACTTCATTAATACTGCATGGAACACCCGCTTTAATAGACGGATGTTTCATGCTTTTTTTATGGAAGAGAAAAATAAAATTAATTTTTTGTTAACTATTGACAAGGGCTTATTCTGGTGATAATATTAAAAGTTAACAATTTGACATCGATGTCGAAACCCTGTATAATGATATTTGGAAGAAGGTGTTTTGATGGAATATTACAACAGTATTACAGATATTAAGAACGAAATCGAAAAAAACGTAGGTAGAGATGTGAAACTCAAAGCTAATGTGGGTAGACGGAAAATGTACGAAAGTACAGGAACCATTGAAAATGTATATCCAAGTATTTTCGTTGTAAGACTTGATAACGAAGCGAAGGGGTGCGTCAGTTTCAGCTACTCCGATGTGCTGACGAAAACAGTGACACTTTCATACAAGAATTAGTATGTACATGGTACCGGTATTCCGGTACTTTATTTTTTTGTGGAAATATCTGATGATATTTGTCATAATGAAGAATGAATAAAAATAAAGTAGGTGTTCAGGTGTTAGTTAAGGCATTTGCCAAAATCAATCTTTCTTTGGATATTGTGGGAAAAAGGGAAGATGGGTATCATCTCCTGGAGATGGTCATGCAGAATGTGGACCTTCATGATGATGTCATCATAGAAGAAACTGAAGAAGGGATTGTTCTTACATGCAACAAGGGGTATGTACCGGTTGATGAGCGAAATATCGCCTATAAAGCTGCGAAGCTTCTCATGGACACGAAGGGAATTGAAAGAGGTGTCAGCATCGATATCACAAAAAGGATTCCGGTAGCCGCAGGGCTCGCTGGAGGCAGTGCTGATGCTGCAGCGGTGCTGAAAGGGATGAATGTCCTCTTCAATCTTCAGATGTCTACGGAAGAGCTTATGGAGGTGGGTCTGAAGCTTGGAGCAGACGTACCTTACTGCATTGTCGGCGGGACCTGTCTTTGTGAAGGGATCGGAGAAATTGTAACACCGTTGAAGCCCTTCAGTGGCTATTCGGTCTTACTGGTGAAACCTTCCTTTGGTGTATCGACAAAAGACGCATACGGTTCATTTGAACTTGATCGGATCAATAAGCATGTGGACACAAAAAAGCTCATGAAAGCGATGGAGGATGGCGATTTAAACGGTGTGAACTATTATTCCAGAAATCTGCTGGAAAATGTGGTCCTTCGCAGATATCCCATTCTTAAAAGCATCAAGCAGATGCTGAATCGGAACGGATCTGCCGTGACGCTCATGAGTGGAAGTGGTCCTACAATCTACGGGATCTTCAGTGATGTGAGTGATGCTGAAAATGCTGCAAAAGTATTGAACAGAAATAACAATGAAGTCATTCTTACAAGAACGATTTGATTTCGGCTTCTTGAAACATGAAAAACAAGGGAGTGGTGCATCTGCGCCACTCCCTTGTTTTTCATGTATGTAAGCTATGTTTTTTTGCTTTTTTGAATGCTACAGTTCCATGAGTTCTCCCAGGTGACTGTCGCTTTTTTCGCTTATGAGCCTTCGAGCCAGTTTATAGATGTTCTGAGCCGCATCCGGTTTTCCGTTGGATCTGGAACGATGTTTCAGATTTTCCAGCTCTACCTCATTCAGGAGTATATTCTCAATGATTCTGCCGCAGTTTTCCCCGGTGCCAAGATCCACAGCCAGGCGATGTCTGAAAAGATAATCCGCATTCTGCACTTCATGGCCTGGGATTGCGGTGTAGATCGCCATGGGAGTGCCTGTGATGAAGCTTTCTGTGATGGTGAGACCTCCAGGCTTTGTGATGAGCAGATCTGTTATACTCAGGATATCATTCATGTTATCACAGTAATGAAGGGGAAGGATGCATCTGTCACAGTCTTCGCTGAGCTCCATGACCTTGTCATAGAGTTTATTGTTGCTGCCAGTTAATACAAGAGCCTGAAAATCTGATGGGATGTTCAGGATTTCTTCGATGATCTCTTCGATGTTTCCGATGCCGAGACTGCCACCGACGATGGTAAGCGTTTTTTTATCTGAACTGATATCCAGTTCCTGACAGATTTCGTTTCTTGGTCGGCTTTTCAGGAAATCCTGAGATACAGGAATTCCATATGGGAAAATCATTTCAGCGTTCCGGCCTCTTAATACCAGTTCCCGAACCATATCATCATTGGATACCACATAAGCGTCTACGTTTCTGTGGACCCAGAATGCGTGGGAAGCGTAATCAGTCATCACTACAAGGGATGGTTTCTGCCATCCGAATTTCTTCCGGAGGATCGACAATACCTGAGCGGTAAAAGCGTGTGTAGCGAAAATGATGTCCGGTTCGAATTCCATGATCGTAGGATAAAGCTGCTTGGTGATATAATCATTTCCTATGGTCGAAGATTTTATGAAGCGACCATCTTCATCTGAGTGTTTATAGAGATATTTAAAAAAAGACGGATAATGGCGAATGCTTCTCAGGTAGGTTCCTACCACGAGCTTATCCAGAAACGGGCTGATGTATTTTATGGTATCAATGATCTTAACCTCAGAATCGGGTTCGTTCAAGAGGATAGATTCTTTGATTGCTTCAGCTGCCTTTCCATGCCCGCCACCTGTCGATACTGACAGAATTAATGCTTTCATGCGTTGCACCTCATAATTCTTATTAATACTATTATTGCCTGAATTTCAGTATTTCTCAATAGGAAACCATAAATAGTCAAATCGGCTCCACTAATAGATTTTACTGAATAGAAATCTATTTTAGTTTATAATATAAATATTAAAGAGTTGTTAAGTTTTCTGGCAGGGAATCTTAAATTATTGATGAAGACTTGGATACAGAGGTGCAAAATGGAAAAAGTGAAGATTGAAGTAAGAAATAACAGGCATAATGAGGAGCCCATAGAGGTTGTTTATCTCGGAAGCCTCATGGAAAGAGAAAACCAGACCCATGTAGCCTATGATGAAAGCGTGCTGACGGGTATGGAAGGGGTTAAGACTGTTCTCATCATAAATGAGAATCATATAGAAATCATCAGAACCGGAAATATCAGATCCAAAATGATTTTCAAGGAAAAATACAGAGACAACTTTGTCTACAGAACGAATGAGGGAGCCATGTCCATGTCTCTGGAAACGGATGAACTCAATGTAGGGCGCGGGGAGAATCAGATTGATATATATATCAGGTATCGCTTGGAGATTGCCGGTGACAAAGGCGACAGAAATGAGATGACCATTAAAATCATAAGAAATTAAAAAAAGGCAACTAAATACAAAAATAATGGTAGCAGTATGAATCAAACTATGCTATCATTATTTTTGTATTTAATTTACCAAACACTAATCCCATTTTATTTAATGGGGTAATTCCTATTATACCAAACACAAAATACTTGTCAATAGTTCTGGGAGGAATTTTTATGAAAAACACAAAGTACATTTTTGTCACTGGTGGAGTAGTCTCGTCCTTAGGAAAAGGAATCACAGCAGCGTCACTTGGAAGGCTGCTTAAAAACAGAGGGCTGAAAGTGACGCTTCAGAAATTCGACCCTTATCTCAATGTGGATCCGGGAACCATGAGTCCGTATCAGCATGGTGAAGTGTTCGTAACCGATGATGGTGCGGAAACGGATCTGGATCTCGGACATTATGAAAGATTCATCGATGAAAATTTATCTCAGGACAGTAATGTCACCACAGGCAGAATCTACTGGAATGTGATCAGCAAGGAGAGAAAAGGGGAATATTTAGGTGGTACCGTCCAGGTCATTCCACACATCACCAATGAAATCAAAGGAAAGATCTTCAGCGCATCACACAATCAGGATGTGGACGTGATCATCACGGAAATCGGTGGAACGGTGGGAGACATTGAGTCTCTGCCATTTCTTGAAGCAATCAGACAGATCAAATATGATGTAGGTGAGGAGAATGTGCTGTTTATTCATGTGACCCTGGTACCATTCCTCGGAAAAGCCGGAGAGCTGAAGACGAAGCCCACACAGCATAGTGTGAAAGAACTGAGAAGCATAGGAATTCAGCCTGATATCATCGTATGTCGTTCAGAAAAGCCGCTGTCTTCGGAGCTGAAGAACAAAATCGGGCTGTTCTGCAATGTGGAATCCAGAGCCGTCATACAGAACCTTGATGCGGATATCCTCTACGATATTCCTCTTCTTCTTGAGAAAGAGGGGCTTGATGCACTGGCCTGTGAAAAGCTCCATCTTCAATGTGGTAAAGCTGACAACACTCAGTGGGAGGATATGGTATATCGGATGAAGCATCTGGACAAGAAAGTGACCATTGCTCTTGTTGGAAAATATGTGGAACTTCATGATGCCTATCTGTCAGTGGTGGAAGCGCTTTCCCATGGCGGTCTTTATAATGGAGCAGAAGTTGAAGTCAGCTGGATCAATGCCATGGATCTGACAAGAGAAAATGTTGTGGATAGACTTGAGAAAGCGGATGGTATTCTGGTGCCAGGTGGCTTCGGAACCAGAGGAATCGAAGGGAAAATCCTCGCCATTGAATATGCCAGAACCAGGAATGTTCCCTTTCTTGGAATCTGTCTGGGTATGCAGACGGCAGTGATTGAATTTGCAAGAAATGTCCTTGGGCATGAAGATGCAAACAGCAGTGAGTTTGATCAGGATACCGCTCATCCTGTCATAGACCTCATGAAGGAACAAAGAGGAATAGACGAACTGGGCGGCACCATGAGGCTGGGCCTTTATGAAGCGGAACTTGTACAGGGTTCCCATGCTGAGAAAGCCTATGGCAGGAAAACCATTTTCGAAAGACATCGCCATCGATATGAGTTCAATAATGATTACATCAAGAGCTTTGAAGAGAACGGTATGCAGTTCACAGGCAGAAACCCGGACAAGAATCTGGCTGAAATCATTGAAATACCGGAGCATAGATGGTTTGTCGCTACACAGTTCCATCCAGAACTGAAGAGCAGACCAACGGATCCTCATCCGCTATTCAAGGATTTCATAAAGGCGTCCATGGCAAAATAGAATATCTTATCTTTTTTATAAACGGCAGTATCTTTTATCGGATACTGCTTTCTTTGCATATACAGAGAGGCGGTTCAGATTCCCCTGAGCTTTACAATTCTCATTTTTTGATATAAGATGATTTCAATTTATGATATGAAATTTCTGCGCTGCATTCTACTATAATCTATAGAGATTCATTCTTTTTAATCCCAGAAAATCCAACAGATGATCAATATAACACCCATTGCTGTCATGAAGTATAAGGAATGGTGTATTAGTGAACAATAATGAATAAGAAAACCCGGAAAAGGAGCTGTACATATGGCCAATGAACAAATTAAGGAGCTGTCAAAGCTCAAACTTGACGAGCTTAGAACCCTTGCGAAAGAACATCAGGTGAAGAGTTACATGAAGTATCGTAAGGCGGAGCTGATTTCCATTTTGGATGAGGTCCTGAAAACGAAGGATATGACAGAAGATCAAGAACAGAAAACAGAAAGCGGAAAAGAGCAGCTGGTAAGGGCTGCCGATGGAGAGAAGGAATACAAGAAACCGCAAGAGGAGGAAGTATCCAGCAAGCATCAGGAAAAGCCTGATGCGGAAAGTGGTGAGGATACTTCATCAAAGAAGGATGAAACTCCTAAAGAGAGGGAAGCGGTCACATCCGGACGCAATGATGGAAGGAGAATCAAGTACTCCAATGAGTTCGACTGTAAAGGAGTATTCGAAATTCTGGACATGAACAACTTCGGTTTTCTAAGAGGAGAAAATTATCTGACGAGTCCTGATGATATATATGTTTCGCCACCGCAGATCAGAAGATTTGATCTGAGAACCGGGGATGAAGTCATCGGGTATGCCAGATATCCAAGAGAAGGCGAGAAATTTGCCGGTCTCAACTACATTGAAAAAATCAATGGGGAGAATCCGGAGAAATCCATTGGAAGACCCTACTTTGATCGACTTACACCGATCTATCCTGATGAAAGAATCAGGATGGAGGTGCCTTCCGAAAACGATCTGTCCACGAGAATCATCGATCTCATGGCACCCATGGGAAAAGGGCAGAGAGGTCTGATTGTAGCGCCTCCAAAGGCTGGTAAGACAACCATACTGAAAAAGATTGCGCAGAATATCGCGAAGAACAGTCCTGATATCAAAATCATTGTGCTCCTCATTGATGAGCGTCCTGAAGAAGTGACGGACATGCAGAGAAGCATTGATGGAGAAGTGATCTATTCAACCTTTGATGAGGAACCGGACCATCATACAAAGGTTGCGAGAATGGTTCTGGAACGTGCCAAAAGAATGGTGGAGCAGAAACAGGATGTGCTCATACTGATGGATTCCATCACAAGACTGGCCAGAGCCTACAACCTGACGGTGAATCCTTCCGGCAGAACCCTGTCGGGCGGTCTGGATCCAGCGGCGCTGATTATGCCGAAGAAGTTTTTCGGAGCGGCAAGAAACATCGAAGAGGGTGGAAGCCTGACGATCCTTGCAACAGCACTAGTGGATACGGGTTCGAGAATGGATGACATGATCTTTGAAGAGTTCAAGGGTACGGGCAATATGGAAATCCACCTGGATCGTAGACTTCAGGAAAGAAGAATATTCCCGGCGATAGACATCTATAAATCCGGAACCAGAAAAGAGAAAGCGCTACTGAGTGAGGATGAATACGAGATGACGATGAATATCAGAAGACAGATGAATTCTGGTGGAAGTGCAGATCGTGTTACGGAAGATCTGATCAAGATGATGAGTCAGTCTGAAAACAATGACGAATTCATTGAAGTGCTGAAAAACAGCAAGCTGTTTAAATAAGGGTATTAAAGAAGAAAGACTTTGTGCATTCTCTGGAAGGAGCAGGCGCAAAGTCTTTCTTGTATTTCAGGATTTTATTCACGTACAAGGATGAAATCAACATAATGTACTGAATAAGTGTCGATATAACCACATATTGTATGAAAGAGCATCTACTTCATTGCATACAGAAAGCAGATCGTAATTCAAAGCACAAATTCTTCCGGGGCTAGAATTTCAATCTCATTCCCTTCAATTCGGATAAGTCCATCCCGCTCCATATTGGACAACTCACGGGATACAGAGGGTCTGGCGACTTTTATGATTTCACTGATCTGTATTTTCTTGTGCCGCATTCTGAAGGTGGTGCTTCCTGCGGTTTCAATCTCTCGAGAGAGATAGATCATGAGTCTGGAGCGCACGTCGTTATGGGCAAGGATCTTGATTTTGTTCTTCAGTATGAAAATGTGATTGGACAGAAAGGTCAGGTAATTGGTGTTGAAGGTCTGGCTTTTTTCAAGCATGGTTCTCATCTGGGCAAAAGGAATAAAGAGTACGGTGCTCTTTGTGGAAGTGACCAGGGTGAAAGGGTATTTTGCCTTTGATGTGAACAGCAGGGGTGCTCCAAAGCAGTCTCCATGCCTGAAGACGTTTATGGTAAGTGCATCACCGCTTAATCCATACTGCTGAATGGTAAGGATTCCTTCCAGTACAAATCCGATGGTGTCACAGTCTTCGTTTTCTTCAATGACCAGGGAATCCTTTTCGTAGGTCTCCTGGGTGCAGCTGCTAAGATCAAGGATGGTTCTGATTTCTTCTTCGCTCATATTGTTAAACATGGAGTTTTTCATTAAGTTCGTCATGTTGATTTCCATTAATTTACCTCTTATTCTACTTTATTGGTTGGACCGCAAGCCGGTTTTCATCTTCTATCAGCTGAATTCAGAGCTCTTAAAAAAATGATCGGCAAAAACCTAAATATTATCAAAAGTGTAACAGATGTTACAGTTTTTACTTTCCTGTTCTATTATAATCAATTTCGTAATCCTAGTAAACAACTCAGAATTAAAAAGATGGTTATTGTCTCAGATTATGAAATCTCATATTTATTACTACTGTTTATGAGAATCAGAAAATTGCAGATATTATTCAGCGGATTATATTGAGAGGTTATGACTAAGGAAATGTTTAAAATTATTTCAGCAAACTGCTGGAGTATTCCAATAATGAAACAGTTGAAATTTTAAGGAGGATCAGTTTTATGTCAAACATGTTCTGTTTTCAATGTCAGGAAGCATCCAAGGGTACCGGTTGCGAAATCATCGGTGTCTGCGGAAAAAGTCCGGAAGTTGCAAATCTTCAGGATCTTCTCATCTATACACTGAAGGGGATTTCCCAGATTGTCGTCAAAGGAAATCTAAATGTACCATCCATGCGTAAAATCAATCACGAGGTCATCAATTCCCTGTTCATGACCATCACCAATGCGAATTTTGATGAGGATGCCATCGAGAATCAGATCAAGAAGATGATCGGATACAGAGAAGAGCTGAAGGAGCTGGCAAACCTGGATAAGTATTCTGACGCTGCACAGTTTACTGTAACAGACAGAGACTCCATGCTGAAGAAGGCGAAGCTTGTAGGGGTACTTTCCACAAAGGATGAGGATGTACGTTCCCTGAGAGAGCTGATCATCTATGGTCTGAAAGGTATGGCTGCCTATTCCCATCATGCATTGAACATCGGAAAAGAGAATCAGAACATCTACGGATTCACTTATGAAGCACTGGCTGCAACGCTGGATAATTCCTTAAGTGCAGATGACCTGGTGGCTCTGACATTAAAGACCGGTGAGCTTGGTGTGAGTGCCATGGCGCTTCTTGACGATGCCAACACATCAAAGTTCGGTAACCCTGAAATGACAGAGGTCAACATCGGTGTTAGAAACAAACCAGCTATTCTGATATCAGGACATGACCTGACAGATCTTCTGCAGCTTCTGGAACAGACCAAGGGAACAGGCGTGGATGTCTATACACACAGCGAAATGCTTCCAGCCCATTACTATCCTGAGTTCAAGAAGTATGATAACTTTGTAGGAAACTATGGAAATGCATGGTGGAAGCAGGTTGAAGAATTTGAATCCTTCAATGGACCAGTACTCTTCACCACAAACTGCATTGTTCCACCAAGAAATGAAACACTAAGAAACAGAATCTTCACGACTGGTGCATCAGGCTATCCAGGGTGTACACATATTGAAGCAGATGAAAAGGGTGTAAAGGACTTCTCCGCAATCATTGAAATGGCGAAGACACTGGATGCGCCAACGGAAATCGAAACCGGTAAGATCATCGGCGGATTCGCCCACGCACAGGTTACAGCCCTGGCTGACAAGGTTGTGGATGCAGTGAAGAGCGGAGCCATCAGAAAGTTTGTGGTTATGGCTGGCTGCGATGGCAGAATGAACAGCAGAAACTACTATACCGAATTTGCTGAAAAGCTTCCACAGGATTCTGTGATTCTGACTGCGGGCTGCGCGAAGTACAGATACAACAAGCTTCAGCTTGGAGATATCGGTGGCATTCCTAGAGTGCTGGATGCAGGACAGTGTAATGACTCCTACTCTCTTGTTGTCATCGCACTGAAGCTGAAGGAAATCTTCGGTCTGGATGATCTGAATGATCTTCCGATTGCTTACAACATCGCTTGGTATGAGCAGAAAGCCGTCATCGTTCTGCTTGCACTGCTGTATCTGGGAGTGAAGAACATTCATCTCGGACCAACACTGCCAGCGTTCCTGTCCCCGAATGTGGCAAACGTCCTTGTGGAAAAATTCGGAATCAGCCCCATCGGAGAAGTGGACGAGGATATCGAACTCTTCATGGCTCAGTAAGCATATAATCTGATACAGGTTCTCTTGTGTTGAGGTATTAACTTCTTCTCAAGGGAACTTTTTTCTCTGCTTCTTTCGTCTTGAGGGGGGTTCTACCAAAGAACTTTATTTTGATGTATGATTAGGGGTAGAGTAACCATGAAGGAGAAATTATTTTGAACATCATAACAGTTGAAAATATATCAAAGAATTTTGGAGAGAAGAAACTTTTTGAAGAAGTGACTCTGACTCTCGGAGATACAGACAAGATCGGCATCATAGGCATCAATGGTACAGGTAAATCCACCCTGCTGAAAGTCATTGCGGGGGTGATTCCGCCTGATACGGGCTCTGTGCAGAGGGTTGGAAAGGCGAGGATCATGTACCTGTCTCAGGATCCTGATTTCAATGAAAAGCTTACAGTCCTTGATCAGGTATTCAGTGGGGATATTGAAGAGCTGAGGACCATTAGAGCCTACGAAGAGGCGCTGCGAAAGACGGTGCAGGATCCGCATGACAAAGGGGCTCAGAAGCTCCTGATCACCCTCACAGGGAAAATGGATGCGCTGGATACCTGGTCCATGGAGTCCGAAGCCAAGACCATCCTCACGAAACTGGGCATCACGGATTTCGAGAAAAAGATCGGTGAACTTTCCGGAGGACAGAAGAAGAGGGTGGCCATGGCTACGTCCCTTATTACACCTTGTGATCTTCTCATCTTAGATGAACCGACCAACCATATCGACAACGATACCGTCGCCTGGCTGGAAGGATATCTGAAAGACAGAAGAGGGGCCCTTCTTATGGTGACCCATGACAGATACTTTCTCGAAAGAGTAACCAACCGTATTCTTGAAATCGATCGTGGTTCTGTCTACAGTTACCCTGTGAACTACTCCAGGTTTCTGGAGATGAAAGCTATGAGGCAGGAGCTTCAGGAAGTGGCTGACCGGAAGAGGAAAAAGCTTCTGGAAAGCGAACTGGCCTGGATCCGAAAAGGGGCAAAAGCGAGGACCACAAAGCAGAAGGCGAGAATAGACCGGTTTGAAGAACTGAAGAATCAGGATTCCTATGTGGAAGGATCCGATGTGGAAATCAGAACCGTTTCCAGTAGATTAGGGAAGAAAATCATAGAAATCGATTCCATTTCAAAGTCCTACGGGAATCATGTGCTTCTCAAGGATTTCAGCTATAATGTTCTGAAAGATGACCGTATCGGAATCATCGGAGAAAATGGAATCGGGAAATCCACTTTTCTGAAGATGGTAGCCGGACTTGTAGAGCCGGACAGCGGGAGTATCGACATCGGAGAAACTGTGAAGATTGCTTATCTTTCTCAGGAATACACCATCATGAATGAGGATATGAGAGTCATAGAGTATATTAAGGAAGCGGCGGAAATCATTGATACCGTGGACGGGAAGGTCACAGCATCGCAGATGCTGGAAACATTCCTCTTTCCTCCCGAAGAACAGTGGACACAGATCAGCCGCCTGTCAGGCGGGGAGAAAAGAAGACTCATGCTTCTGAGAATCCTTATGGAGAAACCCAATGTGATCCTTCTGGATGAGCCTACGAATGATCTGGATATCGCCACGCTTTCCGTCCTTGAAGATTATCTGGAAGGTTTTCCAGGTGCTGTGATCACTGTCTCACATGACCGGTATTTTCTGGATCGTGTAGCGGAAAAAATCTTCAGTTTTGAAGGGAATGCGAAGATAGAAATTCTTTTCGGAAATTATTCTGATTACGAAGAGAAGAAGCTCCATGAAGAAAAAGTGGAGGAAGCGAAGAAAGTGAAAGTAGAGCAGATAAAACCGCGTGACCAGAAGAAACCGAAGAAGTTCACTTATAAAGAACAAAGAGAGTTTGAAGGGATAGATCAGCGTATAGCGGATCTGGAACAGAAAATGGAAGAAACAGACGAAGAAATAGAAAAACATGCCACGGATTTCGAAAAGCTGAATGAACTGGTGGCTAAGAAAAATGCCATTGAAAAAGAGCTGGAAGAAGCCATGGAAAGATGGACGTACCTCAATGAACTTGCTGAAGAACTAGGGCTTATCTGAGTGCAATGAAAAAGAGAGGAAGCGATGCAATACTGCATGGCTTCCTCTCTGATTTGTGCAAAATAAAAAAGGACCAGAGCTGATCCTTAATTAAATGAAGATCCTATTCTTCTTCGTTTGTAGGAGTGATGCCGAACTTCTTATTGAAACGATCAACTCTTCCGCCAACATCAACAATCTTCTGCTTACCTGTGAAGAATGGATGGCACTTTGAGCATATTTCAACTTTCAGTTCGTCCTTTACTGAACCAGTAACGAATGTGTTTCCACATGCACACTTAACAACAGCTTCTGAGTTGTAATTTGGATGTATGCCTTCTTTCATTTAATTCACCTCAATTTCATCATTTTTTAACTATTCAATTCTAACACTAAGAATTTCAGGAGTCAACAATAATATAGATTCTGAGTGTCGGAGGTGTTATAATATATTGGGTATTAAGAAGTTAGGAGAATTTTAAAATGAGTAAACTTTATTTCAGGTATGGCGCAATGAATTCAGGAAAGTCCACAAACCTCATGCAGGTTGCATATAATTATGAGGAAAGAGGAATGAAAGTCAAAATCTTCAAGCCTCAGGTGGATGCAAAAGGCGGGAACCAGCTTGTTTCCAGACTAGGTGTGGTCAGAACAGCTGATTTCGCGGTTAGAGATGAAGACAATCTCTACGAAGTGACTGAAAAATGGATTCAGAGTGAAGGGAAGATCAACTGCATTCTTGTGGATGAAGCACAGTTTCTAAGAGCAAAGCACATCGATGAGCTTCTGAAAGTTGCAGTTATTCTTAAGGTACCTGTGATATGCTATGGGTTGAGGACAGACTTTCTCATGAATGGCTTCGAAGGCAGTGAGAGACTGCTTCTTCTGGCACATAGCATCGAGGAACTTAAAACCATCTGTACCTGTGGAAAGAAAGCGCTCCTTAATGGAAGGAAAATCAACGGAGAATTCGTTTTTGAAGGAGAGCAGGTGGCCATCGACATGGTAGGAGATGTGGAATATCAGTCCTTATGTGCAGACTGCTACTTCAAGTACAGAAAGAAAGCAAACGAAAAGAATAAGATGAAATAAGGATTTGGTGAATAAATGAGAAATACAACTGTAGGAGGACAAGCCGTTATTGAGGGCGTCATGATGAGAGGTCTGAAGGGCATTGCCACTGCTGTGAGAAATCCGGAAGGGGATATTGTGGTCAATCATGACCATTCCGTTCCGTTATCTCAGAAATATAAAATACTGCGCTGGCCACTGATAAGAGGGGCGGTAGCCCTCATTGACTCCATGAAAATCGGAATCAAGAGTCTTAACTGGTCTGCATCCATATTCGGGGAAGATGAAGAACCGTCCAAGTTCGATAAGTTTCTGAAGGACAGGTTCGGTGAGAAAGGCGAAAAGATCATAGAAACCATCACCATGATTTTCAGTCTGAGTCTCAGCATACTGCTGTTTTTCGTCGTACCGACACTGATCACTGGTCTTCTGAGAAGCTATGATCTGCCTCATCTGGGACTGAATGCCATAGAAGCGGTGATCCGTCTGAGCATCTTTCTCGGCTATCTATACGGAATCAGCAAGATGAAGGACATCTACAGAGTCTTTCAGTATCATGGTGCAGAACATAAGGCCATCATCTGCTACGAAAATGAGCTGGAGCTGACGGTGGAAAATGCCAGAAGCTGTACAAGATTCCATGAAAGATGCGGAACGAACTTCATGTTTCTGGTCATGGCTGTGAGTATCATTGTATTCAGCTTCACAGGATGGACCAATCCTCTCATGAGAATTGTAACGAGAATCCTTCTTCTCCCGCTGATTTCGGGAATCACCTATGAGATTCTCAGATGGCTGGGCAAAACAAAAGGTCCCGTTCAGAGGATTGTCGCTTATCCAGGTATGATGCTGCAGAGGCTGACTACAAAAGAGCCTCTGGATGACATGCTGGAAGTATCCATCAGGGCTTTAAAGGAAGCAGAAGGGCTGGTCTAAGATGCTTACAATTGGAGATGCCGTGAAACTGGCGGCAGAGAAGCTGAAGGAGATATCGGATACACCTTCTCTGGATGGGAGAATTCTACTGAAGGAAGTGACGGAAAAGGATGAAGTGTTTCTTCTTACGCACCGTGAAACGCTTTTAAGTGAGGAAGAAGAAAGGGAATATCTCGCTAAACTTTCGCAGAGAGAAAAGGGAATGCCCATCGCTTACATCGTGGGCTACAAGGAATTCATGGGTTTTCGTTTCAAGGTGAATGAGCATACACTGATTCCCAGACCGGATACGGAAATTGCCGTGGAGAAAGCCATAGAAATGATCAGAGAGAAGAAATACAGGAAGGTGCTGGATTTATGCAGTGGCTCTGGTGCCATCGGATTATCCATAGCCGGGATTTTGGAATTTACAAATGTCACACTTTCTGATATAAATAAAGGGGCCATTTCGGTCTCCATGGAAAATGCGGAGCACCTGGGTGTCCAGCAACGCGTAAAATTCATCCAGTCTGATCTTTTCGAAAAGATTGATGAGAAGTACGACCTCATAGTGAGCAATCCGCCCTATATAAGCGGGGAAGACATGGAAGAGCTGTCTGTCTCCGTTAAGGAATACGAGCCTCATTCCGCACTTTACGGAGGGGCGCGAGGTCTTGATTTCTATGAGGAAATCACGAAGAACGCAGAAAAACATCTGACGGAAAATGGGATGCTGATTTTTGAAATCGGATATGACCAGAGTCAAGAGGTGGAAAAAATGTTAAAAGAAAACGGATTTAAAAATATAATAACACTGAAAGATCTTTCAGGTCATCATCGCGTAGTTTCAGGGGAACTTCTTCCGGAGACTTAGCTTACTGACGTTATTTTTCAAATCAGATGAATAAAAGGAGAGAAAGTAATGTTAGATAGATTAAGTTTTGTGGAAGGTAAGTATGAAGAGCTTACCATGCGGATCAGTGATCCGAGCGTCATTGCAGACCAGGAGAACTGGCAGAAGCTCGTGAAGGAGCATTCCGACCTGGAAGCCATCGTAATGAGATATCGTGAATTCAAAGGTCTTCAGGAAGAACTGGATGCCAATATGGAAATGCTCCAGTCTGAAGATGACCAGGAAATGAGAGAAATGATCAACGAGGATGTAAGAAACATCAAGGCTCAGTTGGAAAGCATCGAGTCTGAACTTCAGATCATGCTGCTTCCAAAGGACCCCAACGACGACAAGAACGTATTTGTCGAAATACGAGGCGGTGCAGGTGGAGACGAAGCGGCTCTGTTTGCCTACAACCTCTATAGAATGTATGTGAAGTATGCGGAAAGCAAGAGATGGAAAGTGGAAATCATGAGTCTCAACGAAACCGACATCGGAGGATTCAAGGAAGTTGTGTTCATGGTCAAAGGCCATGGCGTGTATTCTCTGATGAAGTATGAATCAGGGGTACATAGAGTCCAGAGAGTTCCGGATACGGAAAGCTCAGGAAGAATCCATACTTCGACAGCTACGGTGGCGGTGCTTCCCGAAGTGGATGAAGTGGATGTAGAGATCGATATGAATGAAATCAGAGTCGATGTATACCGTTCCTCCGGTAATGGTGGACAGTCTGTAAATACAACAGACTCCGCTGTTCGTGTGACACACATTCCGTCAGGACTTGTGGTCGCGGTACAGGATGAGAAATCCCAGTTGAAGAATAAGGAAAAAGCGCTGAAGATTTTAAGGTCCAGACTATATGAAATAGCGGAAAGAGAAAGAAACAAGGGGATCGCAGACGAAAGAAAATCACAGGTAGGTACGGGAGACCGTTCTGAGAGAATCAGAACCTATAATTATCCGCAGGGTAGAGTGACAGACCACAGAATCAACCTGACACTTTACAAACTGGAGTCCTTCCTGAATGGAGACATGGATGAAATGTTTGATTCCCTGATCAGATTTGACCAGGCGGAAAAACTGAAAGCGCTGGGGAATAGAAGCAATTAATGAGGGGGGGCAGTTTTACTGTCCCCATTTTTGGAGTGAAAATGGAAACAATTAAAGTGAATTTCGAAAACAGAATAGATATGGAATGGATAGAACAAGGCGCTGAAATCATAAAAAGAGGAGGTGTTGTCGCATTTCCAACAGAGACAGTCTATGGGCTTGGTGCAGATGCATTGAATCAGGACGCGGTAAAAAAGATATTTGAGGCTAAAGGCAGACCGCAGGATAATCCTCTGATCATACATGTTGCGGACGCGGATCTTTCCGCCTTTGCGCAGGAGATTCCAGGGAAGGCTCAGGAGCTGATGGATAAGTTCTGGCCGGGACCCCTGACGCTCATTCTGAAAAAGACGGATCTCATCCCTATGGAAACCAGTGCCGGTCTTGATACGGTAGGAATCAGGATGCCTTCCAACGAAACGGCTATGCTCCTCATAAGGGCTTCTGGCTGTCCCATCGCGGCACCGTCCGCGAATATTTCAGGAAAACCCAGCCCTACGAATTTCAGGCGTTGCGTGGAAGACCTTGATGGGAGAGTGGACATGATCATAGGCGATGGAAGTTCCATTGTGGGGCTTGAATCCACCATTGTGGATTACAGTGTTCATCCTCCTCGTCTACTGCGTCCCGGGTATATCACGTATGATGATCTTCTAACGGTTGACCATGAGATCGTCTATGATGAAGCCATGACAAGAGCGGATGAAAAAGAGATTCCGAAAGCGCCTGGGATGAAGTACAGGCATTACGCACCCAAAGCACCCTTGACCATCATCACAGGAAATGAGGGAAAAGTGGAAAAGCGGATCCTTGCGCTGGCGGAAAACTACCAGAATCAGGGGAAAGTTGTAGGTGTTTTGGCTCCCAAAGAACGCGAGAAGATGTATAATAAAGAGAACATCAGATTCATATCTCTGGGAAGCGAGAAGAATTCCTCTGAAATCGCAAGAAATCTTTTTGAGGGATTGAGGACTTTTGATGATCTGAATGTTGATGTGATTCTGGCGGAGGGCTTTTCCGAAAAAGGCGTCGGTGTGGCGATTATGAATCGGTTAAAGAAAGCATCCGGATTCAATATAATCGAGGTGTAAGCATGAAAGTGTTATTTGTTTGTACAGGAAATACTTGCAGAAGTCCCATGGCAGAAGTGATTTTCAATGAGACTTATCACAAAGCGGAAGCCGCTTCCCGTGGCCTGTTTGTTCAAAGAGGAAGCACGATCTCCAGAGAAGCCAGGGAAATACTCCAGAGAGAATATGGGTATGACGTGGATCGCGAAGCAGAAGAGCTTATGGACCTTGATATGGCGGATGCGGAATACATCATCACCATGACAGAGGCACAGAAGAGGGAAGTGAAGAGGCGTTACGGCGGTGAGAGGGTTTATACCCTGAAAGAGCTCGCCGGTGAATCAGGCGACGTTATGGACCCTTACGGCATGAATGAGGAAATCTATCTCAAGACTTTCAGCGAAATCAGGAAATTAATTCATAAAATAACACAATTTGATAAATTCAGGAGGTAAAAATGAAAATAGCAATTGGTGCAGACCATGGCGGCGTAGGATTAAAGGAAGCGGTGAAGGAACATCTGGAGAAGAAAGGGTATGAAGTCAGAGACTTTGGTACCTATACCAGAGAATCCTGTGATTATCCGGATATTTCAAAAAAAGTTTCTGCCAGCGTAGTTGACAAGGAGTCTGATTTTGGTATCCTCATATGTGGAACTGGAATCGGAATCGGTATAGCTGCAAATAAGGTGAAAGGAATCAGAGCAGCACTGTGTCATGATACCTTCAGTGCTCACGCATCCAGAGAGCATAATAATGCGAACATCCTGACTATGGGTGAAAGAGTAATCGGTCAAGCCCTTGCATTGGATATTGTAGACACCTTTTTAGGTGCTGAATTCGAGGGCGGAAGACATCAGACACGTATTGATAAAATAACCAGATTAGAAGAGGAAAATGCAGAACTTGAGGAGGAAAATTAATGAGCAGAATAATTGAAATCAATCATCCGCTGGTATTACACAAGCTGGCCATCATCAGAGACAAGAATACAGGGTCCAAGGAATTCAGAGAAGTGGTGGAAGAAATCTCTACACTTATGGCTTATGAGGTGACAAGAGATCTTCCAATGGAAGATGTGGATATTGAGACCCCGGTGGCAGTTGCCCACTGTAAAATCATCACAGGTAAAAAACTGGCGATCGTGCCAATTCTAAGAGCCGGTATCGGAATGGTTGACGGAATGCTCAAGCTTGTTCCTGCAGCAAAAGTCGGACACATCGGACTTTACAGAGATGAGAGTACACTTCAGCCAGTGGAATACTTCTGCAAACTGCCAAAGGATATTGAAGAGAGAGAAGTTATTGTTGTGGATCCGATGCTTGCAACAGGCGGGTCTGCCATTGACGCGATTCATATGCTGAAGAAAAGAGGAGCGAAGAGCATTAAGTTCGTAGGTCTTGTGGCGGCTCCTGAAGGAATCAAAGCTTTATCGGAGAAGCATCCTGATGTTGATATCTTCATCGCGGCAATTGATGAAAAGCTGAACGAACACGGATATATCGTTCCAGGACTGGGAGACGCAGGAGACAGACTCTTTGGCACCAAGTAACAGGTATTTCAGTCAGTCTATTGGGAAATGATTCTATACCCGCCATGAACAGATTATTTCAGTTCATGGCGGGTGTTTTTTTCAGGAACTGAATGGAAATTTTAAGGACAACAGAATTGGAAAACAGATGCGGTGAAAAAGCTGAAATCATCAGACGGATTTGAAGTGTCAAGAGACTCAAGAGTTTTATGAAGTGGGTGTGGAAAGAGATCTCCCCTCTTCAATATGACAAAAAATATCAAATAAAAAAACGGGATTTATTTTAAGAAAAACCCTTGAAATATCATCGTCTAGGCTATATACTAGTCTTTGTCAGTTCATTTGCTGGTGTGGCTCAATGGTAGAGCAGCTGATTTGTAATCAGCAGGTTGATGGTTCGATTCCGTTCACCAGCTCCACATTTTCGGAGGAGTACCCAAGTGGCCAAAGGGGGCAGACTGTAAATCTGTTGCAAGTTGCTTCAGTGGTTCGAATCCACTCTCCTCCACCATTATCCTTGAAAAATATGAGCAAATGTTATTGACAAAACCCTAAGACTGTTGTACTATAAATAGGCAGTTGTACACTGATAGGGAGGAGTACCCAAGTGGCCAAAGGGGGCAGACTGTAAATCTGTTGCAAGTTGCTTCAGTGGTTCGAATCCACTCTCCTCCACCACAAAAGACACAATTGTTTCAATTGCTGTCTTTTTTTATGAAAAAAATTGAATACTCTTATCAAGAGAGGTGGAGGGAAAGGGCCCTATGAAACCCGGCAACCTGTAGAAATACGTGGTGCCAATTCCTGCAGCGAATACGCTGCAAGATAAGAGAGATGTAGAACTTACGACACCTCTTCTTATTGTGAAGAGGTTTTTTATTTGTCTGAAAAAAGGGAGGAAAAAAATGAAAAGACTATTTACTTCAGAATCTGTAACAGAAGGGCATCCGGATAAAATATGCGATCAGATTTCAGATGCCATCCTGGACAGTATCCTTGAACAGGATCCGAAAGCCAGAGTCGCCTGCGAAACTGCCGTGACCACTGGTATGGTCATGGTTATGGGGGAAATCACAACAGACTGCTACGTGGATATTCCGAAGGTAGTGAGAAAAACTGTCACTGAAATCGGATATGTCCGTGCCAAGTACGGTTTTGATGCTGAAACATGCGCTGTGCTTACTTCCATTGACGAACAGTCACCAGATATCGCTCAGGGAGTCAACGCATCTCTGGAGACACGTGAGGGGGACCATGATGCCATGCTTCAGACTGGAGCAGGAGATCAGGGGATGATGTTCGGTTTCGCCACCAACGAAACGGAAGATTATATGCCTATGCCCATCAATCTTGCTCAGAAACTGGCCAGAAGGCTTGCGGAAGTAAGAAAGAATGAGACACTCACCTATCTCAGACCGGATGGGAAAACCCAGGTGACCATAGAGTATGATGAGAATGACAAACCTGTAAGGGTTGAGGCGGTTGTTCTCTCTACGCAGCACAGTTCTGTAGTGACCCAGGAAGAAATCAGAAGAGACATCATTGAACATGTGATCATGGCAGTTGTGCCTGAAGAACTCATGGATGAGAACACCAAGATCTACGTGAATCCAACTGGGCAGTTTATTGTAGGAGGACCACAAGGAGATTCCGGACTTACCGGAAGAAAGATCATTGTGGATACCTATGGCGGTTATGGAAGACATGGAGGCGGAGCTTTCTCAGGAAAAGATCCAACAAAGGTTGACCGTTCTGCAGCTTATGCAGCGAGATGGGTGGCGAAGAACCTTGTGGCAGCAGGAGTTGCCGACAAGCTGGAAGTACAGCTGAGTTATGCCATAGGTGTTGCAAAGCCGATTTCCATTGAGGTATTCACATTTGGAACGGAAAAAGTATCTCATGAGCGCATTATAGAAGTCATTAGCAGGATATTCGACCTTAGACCAGGTGCAATCATCCGGGATCTGGATCTCCAGAAGCCGATCTATAGAAAGATTGCAGCTTATGGTCACTTCGGAAGAGATGACCTGGATCTGACATGGGAGAAGCTCAATAAAGTGGATGAAATCAGAAGTCTTTTGCCTGAACTGGCTTAACGCTGAAAGTCAGACGGAAAGACAGCATAATACCACGAAATAGAATAGAAAGCCTCAGTCACTCGAGTAAATCGAGATGGCTGAGGCTTTCTTCATGAATAATCATCAGACTGAATCAGTTTTTCATCTGGAGCAGGATATTGAAGTTGATGTAGTCGAAATCAAGCGTATCACTATCTGTTTTTCTTGCAGAGAGTTCTCTCAGGATGAGCTTGACGGAAACCCTGTCATTTTCCTTTAGGATGATGGAGTCTTCGTAGGCGATCTGAGCTTTTTGCATCTGATCTTCGTTTTCTCTGACGATTCTTTCGATGTCTTCTGACAGGTCTTCAGTCATGATCGGTTCCCCGTTCAATCGGACAATGAGATCTGTCACGTTATCCAGCTCGAGGGTGATTCCGTCGGTTTCTGCTGTTCTGGTATTGTAATTCACTGTGAATAGATAATCATATCCTTTAATGTCGATACCGGTCCGATCCATATCGGAACTTAAGTAGATGTATTCCATTTCCGGATATCTGTAGTAATCCTGTCTCTCGAACCCGAAAACGCTTTCGAAATCATTATACTCATAATCATCACCAAGATATTTGATCTTGCTGGGATCTCTTGAGTCAAAATAGCTCACGATGCTGGAGATGTTCTTCCGGTCTTCTTCAGACACATTGGTTCCCGGCTGTATGCTGCCGGACTGCAGCATGTCGTTCTTTTCCAGAAGCGCGGTGAATCTCTGATTCTGACTGAAACTGGATACACTGAATGCTGACAGCGGTCCCAGTATGGAAACCAGAGCGAAGATCGATAAGGTTACGGGAATGAAGATGTTGGTGAGTTTCTTTTTCACGATGAAGTAGACCATGATAAGCAGTACCCAGATGCCCAACAGTACCACGAAGTATCGGTTCTCAGTCACGCCATACTGTGCGATTCTTTTTCCGATGGATACGAACATCATAGCAAGTATTGGAAGAAGAATTCTCGGGAACCAGGTTCTGAAAATTTCGGCCAGTCTGTTTTCTTCAAGAATCGGGGTGATGAAGAAGATCACAGCTGCTGACACCACGGAGTACCATAATACAAGGTTCGATACCAGACCTCTAGGCCATTCCTGTGTCACGAGAATCTTAATGAAATACACATAGAGAATTCCGGTATAGATGGTAATCAGCGGAATGACGATATATAGTAGGAGAATCTTAAGCGCTTTGGAATAAGGGTAGCTTTCGAAGGATTCCTCCTTTTCGGGCAGTTTGGAGAGAAACATCAGTGCGCCGAAGATGAAAGTCACCATCAGGAAGAAATAGAAGAACCATTTCCCGTCGATGTCTGCATCAAATAAAGCGTTAATGGTGAATATGATGGCGGATATTCCGAAATAAAGCACACCGGAATAGAGGACAGTGATGAAGAATCCGTTGAAGATTCGGATGACGTAAGGTTCGTAGTTCCTGTTCTCCTTTAGTTTCAGTGTATAGAAAAGGGCTATGATGAGCGTAAGCAGGAAGCCGATGAAACGGATACCGCTGATCTGGTTCATTTCTTCTGTGAAAAAGAAGTAGTAGAGCCCCATGAGCAGTGCTGAGGGCGCGGCTACCAGAATCAGAGCGGGTTTGTCCGGCCAGAATCTCTCCTGAAGATGTTTCAGGGATATGCTGGCAAGCATACCGATGGCGGCGGTCATGGCCAGTCTTCTAAGCATTTCGGTCTCATAAATGCCGTTTATGTTTCTTTCGTTCTGGATGATCAGAATGACCATCAGTGCAATGGAAAGCAGTGCAGTGACGGGATATCTAAGAAAGCTGTCTCCTAGTCCTGCGAATTGTCCCTTGATTCGTTCTATGACTTTCATGGTAAAGAAAACACCGTAGATGATGTTTTCTGTTCACCTCCTTGATGTAAAATAGGGATTTCTTACTTATATTGTATAGTGCTATATCTTTATAGTAGTATCAAAATCATTGCAAAGACAATAATTCGGCAAATCTTCATAAATTGTTAAAACATTCAGAAATCATCATCACAGCGGGTGTAAGGAAGAAAAAATCCCGCCACTTCATGGGTATGAAGAAACGGGATATGCTTTATCTGAACTGTTTTCCTTTTATGAAGACGTGTTCCACATCTAGGGCATCAGACAGGATAAGAAGATCCGCATCGTAATTCAGCGCGATCTTTCCGGTATTCTTTTCTGCACCTATGAAGACTGCCCCGTTGTAGGAGGCCATTTTGATGACTTCATGGAGTGGAAGGTCTGTATGGTCAAATACATTCTTCACTGCTTTGTCCATGGTGAGGATGGAACCTGCCAGTGCTCCGGAGGTAAGTCTTGCTGCACCTTCCTTGGAAATGACAGCCTGCCCTCCCAGGGAATAGGTGCCATCGGGCATTCCGCATGCCATCATGGCGTCGGTGATGAGAAGGACTTTTTCGGAAGTTTTGATTTTATAGGCGGTTCTCAGGGAAGGGTAGCTTACATGAATACCATCGGAAATAGTCTCCGTTGTGATGTCAGTATCGAAGATTGCACCTACAACACCAGGATTTCGATGGGTGAAGGGAGTCATGGCGTTGAACAGATGTGTGGAGTGGTTGACACCAGCTCTTATACCTTCCATGGCCTGCTCATAGGTTGCCACCGTATGTCCCATGGAGACGTTGACGCCATTTTCTCTAAGATAGGGAATCAGCTCCAGTGCGCCTTCCACCTCAGGTGCCATGGTGATGTTTTTGATCAGATCCAGATTGTTTCCCACCATCTCCTTGAATGCTTCCAGAGTCGGTTTCTGTACGTATTTCGGGTTCTGGGCGCCAATGGCGCCTTCATTGATGAAAGGTCCTTCCAGATGCACGCCTCCGATGGAAGCGCCGCTTACCTGATTCTGTGCCACCTTGGCGGCTTCCACTGCCTTTCTTATTTCCTTTGTATCTACAGTCATTGTAGTAGGCAGAAATGTTGTTGTTCCATGTTCAGCAATGGTTTTCGATATGGTTTCGAGAGCTTCGAAAGTCCCTTCCATGGTATCATGATTGCCGGCACCGTGAATATGGATATCGATGAATCCCGGTGAAAGGTATCTGCCTTCTCCTTCGATGACCTCGTCATCAGAAAAGTCCGGGTTGAAGCTTGTGATTTTCCCATCGCTGATCTGGACGGACATCTGCTCTATCCTGTCTGTGAAAATCACTTTAAAATCTTTGAATATCATGTCTACACCTCTTATTTCATTCATTTTCTGAGTTTGTCTTATGACTATATTATACATGAAAATAACAACCTGAGATTACCAGGAGAAGCGTTCTGGTGAAATTTCCTGGAAAAATTCTCCGAGCAGATGAATAATCTTCCAGTATCAGTCCATAATAATCCATGTAAGGAAATGTGGAAACCGGAGACCTTTTAGATTATGATATAACTATGAAAAGTATAGAAATCGGTAAAGGGAGTAGTTATGGAGAGTTTAGAAGGTGTTGTAAGGGACATCATATTTCAGAATGAAGAGAATGCGTTCTGCATTTTCAGAATAGAAGACGACAAGGATATCCACATCGCATTGGGTACCTTTCCCTTTATATCAGTAGGTCAGACTTATATACTGAAAGGGGAGTGGGTGCTCCATGCAACCTTTGGAAAGCAGTTCAAATGTGAGACTTATGAGGAGGTCATGCCTAATTCTCTTAAAGGGATTGAAAAATATCTTGCATCGGGTTCCATATCCGGAATTGGCCCCATAACTGCAAAGAAACTGGTGGATAAATTCGGGAGCGAAATTTTCAATATTATTGAGAATGACACGAGAAGACTTATGGAGCTGGATGGAATCGGAGAAAAGAAAATCAAACTGATTTATGATTCCTACATCAAAGGCAGAGAAGTGAAAAACATTATGGTGTTTCTACAAAGCTATGGGGTGACACCCAAGCAGGCACTGAAGATCTACCGCGTTTTCGGGAATGAAGCCATTGCGAAAGTCAGGCAGAATCCCTATGTTTTATCAGAAGAGGTGCCAAGCATCGGCTTCAAGACGGCGGATGGCATTGCCAGAAATCTCGGCATCGAGATCGATTCACCCTTTAGGATTCAAAGCGGGATCAGTCATATTGTGAATGAGTACTGCGCACAAGGTAGTACATTCATTCCCAGACATGAACTCATCGAAAGAGGGAAGAGTGTACTGGAAGTGCCTGAAGCACTGATAGAAGAAAATCTCATGCATTCAGTCATGACGAACAAACTGGTGCTGGAAAAGGTGGATGAGGTGGAAGGTGTTTTTGCCCTCCCTTACCTTTATGCGGAAGTTTCCGTGACAAAAAGAATCCTTAGCCTTGCGCTGGATGAAGTGGATAACCTGAAGCTGCCAGTGGAGGAGTACATCCGGGATTTCGAGAAGAGTAATCACATTTCATTCCATGAAAAACAGATTGAAGCTATTGCTGGTGCTGTACATAATGGGATTGAAATCATAACGGGTGGCCCTGGTACAGGTAAAACCACCATAATCAAATGTATTCTTGAAATTTTTGATCGGGCTGGGAAAAAGGTGCTCATGGCAGCGCCGACAGGAAGAGCCGCTAAGAGAATGTCTGAAGCGACAGGGCGTGAATCCAAAACCATTCACAGGCTGATCGAGCTTGGTGTTTCCACTGAAGACGAAGAGGTGCTGTTTGATGAAGATCATACATTAAGCTGCGATGTCGTCATCATTGATGAAGCATCCATGATTGATGTGATGCTCATGAATAATCTTCTGAAAGCCATTAAGCCCAAGACGAGGCTGATTCTTGTAGGAGATGTGGACCAGCTGCCATCAGTTGGAAGTGGAAGAGTTCTGGAAGATCTTATTGAAAGCACTGCTTTTAAGGTGGTTAAACTTCAGTTCATCTACAGGCAGGGAAAAGAGTCCTACATTACGACCAATGCGCACAGAATCAACACGGGGGAAATGCCGCAGTTAAATGCCAAGGACAGTGATTTTTTCTTCATTAGCGGCACAAGACCGGAAGAATCCCTGGATACCCTGGTGGAACTGATCACAAAAAGACTGCCTAATTTCAACAGGAAGTGGGATCGCGTCAAGGATTTCCAGGTTCTGACACCTATGAGAAAAGGAGAGCTGGGAGTTCATAATCTGAACCGGGTGCTTCAGAAATCTCTGAATCCGAACAACAGGAGTTATGATTTCACCGATTTTCAGATCGGAGATAAAGTCATGCAGACGAAGAACAATTATATGATCAAATGGAAAAAAGTGAATAGAACATTTGGAGAGCCGCCTGAAGGCCAGGGGATTTTCAATGGAGATATCGGCTATGTCACCGGGATCAATACGGAAGACAACACAGTTTCGGTTCTGTTTGATGAGGATAAAATCGTAGAGTTTGAATCTCAGGATCTGGATGAGCTGGAACTGGCATATGCCGTAACCATTCACAAAAGCCAGGGGAGTGAATTCAAGGTGGTCATCATACCTGTATTCATGGGTCCGCCTCTGCTCATGAGCAGAAATCTCATTTATACAGGTGTGACAAGAGCGAGAGAACTTCTGGTGCTTGTAGGCTCAAAGAAAGCACTTGGCTATATGATCAGAAATACCAAAACCTATGAAAGACATACATCCTTGAAGTATAGAATATTAAGTGTACTGGACAATGTCAGCACGGAAGAAACATAAACAGGAGAATATTCGGGGGTATTTATGAAAACGGAAAAAAGAATGCAGCTTTTGAACTGGTATGAAGCATCTCAGGAGAAAGCGATCAATATGAAGACTGTGCCTTATATGGGGATAGAACCGGTAAAGGATCTGGTTGAAAAAGTTCTTAAAGAAAATGGCAGGGTTCTATACATAACAGGGGAAGACAAGGAAAAGGTTCTGATAGTGCGAGCCATGAGGTATCTGGGGTTCGAGTCCATTTCCGTACATCAGGACATGGAAATCAACGAGAAGGAATCACTGGTGATCTGCGATTATCTTCAGGCGCTCAGAGTGAGAGAAGAGTACGATCTTGTGATTTACGATGATGTGAATTCATTTCCGATACATAAAAAGCCGGAGATGCAGCATCTCATCGGTTTCATTTTCCCGCGATGCAGAAAAGTCGTTGCTTATTCATTCGAATCGGTGTTCATGGGAATGGATATCATTGAAATCCCTATGGAGGGGAAAAGCGGTTTCGTATCGGAGCCAAGGGTTCTGGAGACCAGATTGAATCTGGAGGAGTTTGTCCCCACGTCGGTTTATGAGTACCTGCTCTGGTTTGTGTTCGAAAAGAAGAAAGTTCTCTTCATCACAACCAATAAGAAAGTGAAAAAGAAAGTAGCCCGTTTTCTTACGAAAATAGATGAGAGTCTTGAAAGCTGCATCTATGATGTGGATGAGATCGGAACAAAGACCATGAAAGAGCTCTGCAGAGATCATACGAAATCTCACATATTCATTACGGATAATCTGGATGATTATGTGGATATGGAAACGAATTTTGAAATCATCATACATGGTGCGGATGCCAATCGATATTCCTACAGAGAACTTATCTTTCTGTGTTTGAGGAGTGGCTACTATGATGAACTTAATGGTGAAGTGCTTATGCTCTGTCAGAATGTGACAAGAGATATTGAAAAGACCAGAGATCTGGCAAGACACTTCAATAAGGTTTTATGGGATGAAGGATTTGAATAGGATAGCGGATTTCTTTTATCCGAAGCTGAAGTGTCCCGTCTGTAAGGTGTTCAGTGAGGGGCTCTGCATACCCTGCGGATCCTCCTTCCATTTTCTTGAGGAAGGAAAACTCTCTGATTCCGAAATGGGGATTTCGCTTTATCGGCATCAGGAAGCTGTAAAAATTCTGGTTTCCAGCTTTAAGAAGAAGATGCTGTTTTCTGCAGGGGATATAATGGTATCCCGATTTGTGGAGCAGATATCCTCTGAAAAGGAGATCTATGACTTTATTACCTATGCTCCATCCTCAAAGTCTTCGGTGAAAAGGCTTGGGTTTGACCATGGTGCCTATCTGGCGAAAAGGATAGGGAAAAAGCTTCATACTCCAGTGGCTGCTCTTTTTCATCCGCCGGATAAAGAGCAGAAAGTCCTTGAACGAGAAGAACGCTGTGAAAATGCGAAGAAGATTTCTCTGATTTCGATGAATGTCCGAAGCCTGAAGGGAAAGAAGGGGCTGGTGGTGGATGATGTGTATACCACAGGAAGTACTGTGACTGCCTGTCTTGAACTTATGAAGAAAGAGGGGATGGAAGGAAAGTACATCACTTTTTCGAGAATTCCATAGGAATCAGATGGTTTCGAAGGCAAGAAATTTTCAGCTTTAACTTGATAAATCAAAACAACATCGTTATAATTGATAAATGAAAGTTATGTTTGTAGTTGCTCAAGGGTAACCTTGAAAGTCCAGGCCAGTTGCAGGCGAAAGGATCCACGTAAGTCAGTCAAAGCGCTGACAATCATGGTGCAGCTTAGAGGTAAGTCCTGCCAGAAATGAGAGGGTTAGTAGTGAGAGGTTAAGTCCGGGTAGCGAAAGCTCCAGCAGGCGAGTGTGGGGTCAAATACTAGGTCAAGTAACTTTCGGCACGTAAGTGCAGTTGAGCAGCCTTCGGCTGCTTAATTTTTTTAGCTTTTCTTCAGAATAATTCAGGATAAGTTTCTGTTTAGGCTTATAATGGTATCAGAATATGGATATGAAAATTATTAATCATAAGAAGGGGAAGATATGGATACGATTCTATTTTATCTGTTTATAATATATTCCATCCTGCCGAATATCTATTTCCGGTTTTTCGCGAAGAGCGTAAGAAGAAATGTCAAAGCGGGAGATATGCGGATCGCGTTCACGTTTGATGACGGTCCCGATCCCAGATATACACCGCAGGTTCTGGATCTGCTGAAAAAGAATAATGTGAAGGCGACCTTTTTTGTTCTTGGTGAGAAAGCGAAAGAAAATCCGGAGATCATAAGAAGGATTGTGGATGAAGGCCATAGCATCGGACTACATGCCAATAAACATATCGGTGCACCTTTTCGAACATACAAAGCGATGAAAGATGATTTTTTCAGTTCCGTCAACGTATTGCAGAGTATGGGGATAAAAGTGCATCTCTACCGACCACCTTGGGGACTTGTAAATATCGCTTCATCCAAGTTCATCCATCAGTATGATTTCGAACCGGTCTTATGGTCCATACATGCATCGGACTGGAGCAGGTATGTGGATGAAACGCACATTGAAAACATACTGACACAGAAAGTGAAACCTGGAGACATTATTCTTCTGCATGATGGAAGAGGGGCGAAAAATGCACCGCAGCGAACCATCAATGCGCTGGGGAAAGCTCTTCCTGTATTGAAGGAAAAAGGCTATCATTTCGTGAAACTTGTGGATGATGATCATACCATAGCATCAGCTTGAGGAGGAGATATGAAAATATTCAGTAGAATCATAGCGACCTATGACAAAAACATTGTGAATCTTCAGGGGTGGAAAAAAGTGCCAGGAAGCACACTGGAGTTCCTGTACATGGTGCCAAAAAAATACAAAGGAAAGCCTGTACGAATCAAAGATGGTACGGTGATCAGGGAAGGGGACTCATATTATGAGATCCACATCATCAACACGAATCTGGCGAAACTTGACACCAGCTACGGCAATCTTTTCATCATGCTGAATGAAGAGCTGAGGCTCATTGGTGAGCACATGAAAAAAGATGAGGGTGAGGAGTATAAAGCGGTCCTGGCGGTGACGCTGCTGCATAGGCTGGCTAGACGTGCAGGGTTTACCATAAAAGAGATTGACAGTCCAGTAATGAGAAGACTGGTATCGCTGGGAGAAAATATTCTTCGGACAGCGCTGAGGAAAGAGAAGGACGCTGGACCAAAGAAGAAAAGAGTTGCCAAGGAATGCTGGATGTCCAGGGACCAGGTTATGTCAATCGAAACAGAGCAGCAATGATACGATCATGGAGCCTCCCGTTCAGGGAGGTTTTTTTATGAGTTTTCTGAACAGAAATGAAGGTGCTGATAATGCGAACTGTTTCTTTAGTTAGGACATTGAACAGCAAAAAATACCATTCTGTACTAGAAAAAACAAACATTGTTATAATTTTATTAATTGAAAACGCTTTCTGAATGGTCGGGTGTTCTTCGCTCCATAGAGCGGGATAACATCTGATCTTTTTGCGTTCTCTTAAAAAATCGTAAAATTTACTGTAATATAATAAAATAATTATAAAAGAAAACTGTGATAATTAACAGTACAAATCAATCTATAAAGTTTGATTTGTAGTATATCTGTACTAAATAACTTGAATTAATGGTTAAATTCAAGCTGATTTCATAGAACAGTACAAAAATCAAACAGAATCTCTGGAATATAAAAATTACCAATAAAAAATATTATTGATTAGGTATTAACAAAAGGGGAAAGTTATTGTATAATGCATTTGTAAGATAAAACAGATTGCGATAAATAAGCAAAACTGTTATAAAAATATTAGGAGGAATTCAAATGCATACAGAATGGCAGGGATTTGTTCAGGGAAACTGGCAGAACGAGATAGATGTAAGAGACTTTATTCAGAAAAACTATACTTTATATGAAGGGGATGATTCCTTCCTCGCTGGTCCTACAGAGAATACGCTGAAGGTCTGGAAAAAGTCCAGCGATCTGATTGTGGAAGAAATTAAAAAGGGTGTTCTTGGTGTAGATGAAGAGAACATTGCGGGAATCAATAATTTCAAACCAGGATACATTGATAAGGATCATGAATCCATTGTAGGGCTGCAGACGGATGCTCCTCTCAAAAGAATCATCAATCCCTATGGCGGATTCAGAATGGTTCAGCAGTCACTGGAGGCATATGACTTCACCGCATCGGATTCCATATTGAAGGAATTCCCTAAATACAGAAAGACGCATAATGAAGGTGTATTCCACGCATACAACAAGGAAATGAGAGCGGCAAGAAGCACAGGGCTCATCACTGGATTACCTGATGCCTACGGAAGAGGAAGAATCATAGGTGATTACAGAAGAATTGCGCTCTATGGTATAGACAGACTCATCGAAGAAAAGAAGAAGGATCTCGAGAATCTCACAGGTCCTATGCTGGATGATCTGATCAGACAGAGAGAAGAAGTCAACGAACAGATTATTGCGCTTGGCGAAATGAAGAAGATGGCTGCGAGCTACGGATTCGATATTTCAAAGCCTGCCAGGAATGCACATGAAGCCGTGCAGTTCGTCTACTTCGGATATCTTGCAGCGGTCAAGGAAAACAACGGAGCTGCCATGTCACTAGGTAGAACCAGTACATTCATTGACTGTTATATAGAGAGAGACCTTAAAGCAGGCATTCTTGATGAAGCGCATGCTCAGGAACTGATTGACCAGTTTGTCATAAAGCTGAGACTTGTAAGACACTTAAGAACTCCTGAATATGATGATCTGTTTGCTGGAGACCCGACATGGGTAACAGAAGCCATCGGAGGTGTGGGACTGGACGGGAAAGCGCTGGTCACCAAATCATCTTTCAGATTCATGCATACACTGATCAATCTTGGAACAGCACCAGAACCGAATATGACTGTTCTTTGGTCACAGGAGCTGCCAGAGAACTTCAAGAAGTTCTGTGCGGATATGTCCATTCAGACAGACTCCATCCAGTATGAGAATGATGACCTCATGAGACCGATCTACGGAGACGACTATGCCATTGCGTGCTGCGTATCCGCTATGACGCTAGGAAAGCAGATGCAGTTCTTCGGAGCCAGATGCAATCTGGCCAAATCTCTTCTTTATGCCATCAACGGTGGTGTAGATGAAAAGACCGGAAAGAAGGTCATTGATGGAATTGAGCCTATTACTGATGAAGTACTGAGCTATGAAACCGTACTGACAAATTACACGAAAGTACTGGAATATGTGGCTGAGCTTTATGTGAACACCATGAACATCATCCACTACATGCATGACAAGTATGCCTACGAAGCAGGACAGATGGCTCTTCATGACACTCAGGTCGGCAGACTCATGGCCTTTGGTGTAGCAGGACTGTCAGTAGCTTCAGATTCCCTTTCCGCAATCAAGTTTGCGAAGGTCAGAGCAAAAAGAGACGATAGAGGAATCACTTCTGATTTCGAAATCGAAGGAGATTTTCCTAAGTACGGAAACGATGATGATCGTGTAGACCATATTGCAGTGAAACTTGTCGAGAAATTCTCAGAAGAGCTCAAGAAGCATGAGACCTATAGAGATGCGAAGCACACACTCTCTGTATTGACCATCACATCCAATGTGGTATACGGTAAGAAGACCGGATCCACACCAGACGGACGTAAAGCGGGAGAACCATTTGCACCAGGAGCCAATCCTATGCATGGAAGAGATATGGAAGGTGCACTGGCTTCTCTGAACAGTGTTGCGAAGATTCCATACTGCGATACCTGTGAAGATGGCGTATCCAATACATTCTCCATCGTGCCGGATGCACTGGGAAAAACCGGTGAAGAAAGAATCAGTAACCTGGCTTCCGTTCTAGACGGATACTTCTCACAGGATGCGCATCACCTGAATGTGAATGTATTCAACAGATCCAAGCTGGAAGATGCTATGGAGCATCCAGAAAAATATCCTACTCTGACCATCAGAGTTTCAGGATATGCGGTGAACTTCAACAGACTGTCAAGAGAACAGCAGATGGAAGTCATATCCAGAACCTTCCACGAGGCTATGTAAGAACTGGAACCTGACTATACATAAAGATCAAAACAAGGAGTGAGGGCTTTGAAAGGTAGAGTACATTCAATAGAAAGCATGGGACTGGTAGATGGACCTGGAATAAGAACTGTAGTGTTTCTGCAGGGATGCAAACTGAGATGTCTCTACTGCCACAATCCTGATACCTGGCTTATGGGTGATGGAGACCAAGTAGAAGCAGAGGACCTTGTGAAGAAGATCAGAAGATACAGACCCTATTTTGAAAAATCAGGCGGTGGAGTCACGTTCTCCGGAGGAGAACCTCTTCTGCAGCCGGAATTTCTTCTGGAAAATCTGAAGCTGTGCAAGGAATCCGGAATCCATACAGCACTGGATACGGCCGGTTACGGATTCGGAGAATATGATGAGATTCTGAGTTATACAGACCTGGTGCTCTTTGATATCAAGCATGAGGATCCTAAACAGTATCTGTTTGTGACAGGTCAGAAAGAGGATAAATCAAAGAGATTCCTGGAAGCGGTCCAGAAAGCGGGAACCAGAATGTGGATCAGACATGTGGTGGTTCCTGGAATCACGGACAGTGAAGAGCACATCAGGAATCTGGCGAAAAAGATCAGAGGCCTCAGGAATGTGGATAAGGTGGAGCTTCTTCCTTATCACACCATGGGTGAAAACAAGTATGAAGCCATGAACATGAAGTATAAACTCGATGGTGTGGAAGCCATGGACAGGGAGCGAAATGCGGAGCTCACAGAACTTCTGCTCCAGGAACTAGGCAGAGATTTCTATGTCACACAGGAAGAAGGAAAAGAAGAAACGTATATCAGACGCATCGGATAATAAGGTTCTGCTGATTGTTACGATAGAAGAAAGGTCACATCAGCATTTATATAGAGACATGAAAAAGCACCAGGCATTATGCCTGGTGCTTTATTAGGGATTTTACTCCTCAACCTCAAACTGGTCCTTGCCAACTCCGCAAAGTGGACATACCCAATCTTCAGGTAGATCTTCGAAGCTCGTTCCTGGAGCGATTCCATTGTCTTCGTCCCCAACAGCTGGATCGTAAACATATCCGCATACTAAACAAACGTAACTCTTCATAATATTCCCTCCTATTTTTTATAAGTGTTATATAAATCATAACCTAACTTGATTATAGATGAGAAAACATCAGCTTTCAATACATTTTATGAGAATACATATTTTCGAATCATAATTAATCCTGTATACTTATTAATCGTGAGGTACTAAAATTATGCAAATGAATACAAAAATATCGTTAGACAATCAAAAATTCTATAAAGTTCTGTTTACCATTGCATTGCCCATCATCGTACAGAATTTCCTGTCCTCCTCTCTGAATATGGTGGACAATCTGATGATCGGAAATCTGGGAGAAGAATCCATCGCTGCGGTAGGTCAGGCCAACCAGCTGTTCTTTCTGTTTACGCTGATGTCCTTCGGTCTGAACAGTGGTGGAGCCATCTTCTTCTCGCAGTACCATGGCAGTGAGGACTATAAGAACCTGAAGAAGTATCTTGGGATGACCATGGTCATCGGTGGTATCATCGCACTGTTTTTCACGTTTATCGCTCTGGTGATTCCGGAGAAGATCATGTCACTTTATTCACAGGATCCGAAAGTGCTCAGTGAATCAGTGAACTACCTGCGGATTGTGGGGTTCAGTTATCTTCTGAGTAATCTGTCCTTTACCATGATTTTCGCGCTGAGATCCACCACGCAGGCTTTCGTTCCTATGATTTCAAGCATCATAGGGCTTGGCACTAATACTTTTCTGAATTACTGCCTGATCAACGGGGCCTTCGGGTTTCCAAGACTTGAGGTTCGAGGAGCAGCCCTGGCGACACTAATCGCCAGAATCATTGAATTCGGTATCCTCTTCTATATCGTTTTCGTCAAGAAGAATATATTGAATGCCAGTCTGAAAGAACTTCTGTCCTTCAGGAAGCCGAACATATCAAAATATCTCATAGTGGCTGCACCAGTACTTCTTAACGAGACCTTCTGGTCTCTTGGCATCCTGGTGTACAACTATTCCTATGCGAAACTTGGTGTTTCAGCTTTCGCGGCGATCCAGATTCAGAACACCATCACGCAGCTCTTCTACGTGTTCTCCTTCGGGATCTGCAACGCGGCTGCCATCATCACGGGAAATCTCATCGGGAAAGGGGACATAGAGACTTTGAAAATCTATGCCCGTAAAATCATAAGGCTCACTTTCTTCATCGGACTAGGTACATCCGTGCTGATTCTCATTGCGAGAAATCCGATTCTTTCCCTTTATAAGCTGGAAGAATCCACAAGGGAAACCACGAGTAATCTGCTCAGCCTGATCACCATCATGGTGCCGATACGCTTTCTGAATGTCTTATTCGTGGTGGGACTGTTCAGAGGAGGCGGAGACACCAGATACTCTCTGTTTGCGGAGACGGCAAGCCTGTGGTTTGTAGGCGTGCCTATGGTTTCCATTGCGGCGCTCTATTTCAGGCTTCCGGTGGAATATGTGCTCCTGTGCAGTTTTGCGGAGGAAATCGTGAAGCTGATCATCTGCTATCCACGTTATCGCTCTCATAAATGGATCCGGCGCATCGTATAAGTATAGGAAGCGAAGAAGGAACGGACGAAATAAATAGAAGCTCTTCTTGGACTGCATGTCTTACAACGGACAGGTCCAGGAAGAGCTTCTTCATTTTTGCGCTATTTAACGGTACCCAGTGCTTCGGAGAAGGTCTCCAGCATGGTGAGGGAAGAATTCAGGGTAATATCATTCTTGTCGATTACGGGATTGAACTCAACAAAATCTATGCTTCCGACTTTTCCGGTGGAAATAATCGCTTTTACCAGGTCTTTGCTTTCGTCGAATTCCAGTCCGTTTTCCACAGGCGTACCGGTTCCAGGAACCAGACGATCATCCAGGGAATCGATGTCGTAGGAAAGGTGGATTTTCCGGATTCCGCTTTTTTCAATCATTTCCAGAAGTTCACGGATTACAGCATCCATGCCTCTCTCTCGAATATCCGTCATTCTCCAGATGTTGATTCCATTTTCTCTGATGATGATCTCTTCACCTTCATCCACACTTCTTAAACCGATGATGTAGATATTTTCAGGTTTCACTTTTCTGTCATCCACATACAGAGAGGTAAGTGACTCGTCACCAAGTCCTGTGGAAGCACCCAGTGGCATTCCATGAATGTTTCCTGATGGAGAGGATTCGGCCACATTAAGATCGGCATGTGCATCGATCCAGATGACTGCGTAATCCTCTTCAGATGCAGCTTTTACGCCAGCCATGGATCCAAGCCCTAGAGAATGGTCTCCGCCAACCACGAAGGGAAGATTCCCTGTCTTCAGCGCTTTCTCCACTGCCTGAGCCAGTTTCAGATTACCATCCACAACCTCTTCAAGATATTTCATTGTTTCGTGGCTGGCATATTTGCGATCTGTATCCACGCTTATCACATCTATATTTCCATTGTCATTCACTTCTTCATTATACTTTTTCAGTATTTCCACTAAACCATTCTCTCTCAGTTTATCTGGTCCATGTTCCACGCCAGGTCTGTCGCAACCATAAAACATGGGAAAACCAATAAGTTCTATTTTCATTTATGCACCTCCATGTAATTTCAATTCATTATATATCATATGCAGTGGAATTTCCATGATTTGCAAGGAAAAATCTTTATTCATAAAACTGTATAAATCCTCATATATCAACGGTTTAGCACGCAGAGGCAATGGTTCTAAAGGTCATTTCAGACAAGGATTTCCGGATGAAGAAGGTTGAATGTAAAACGTTTACTGAGGTGCTTCCATGAAAACAGTTTCATGAATAGGGAGGGCATAAAAATAAATTCCGAGTGGCGCTGTCCCGAAACCCTGACGAATTGGTCAAAGGAGATTTGTGAATTCCAGGTGGCTGATATTTCAATTCCAGTTCATAAAGTTCAGTTATAATAAATCGAATTCTTGAAAATGGAGGAATGAAAATGAAACTGAAGAATGTTAAGATATCCATCATCGGAGCCGGTTTTGTAGGGTCAACGACCACCTATGCATTAATGCTGGGTGGCCTTTGCGAAGACCTGGTACTGGTAGATGTGAATAAAGACAAGGCCATTGGAGAAGCAATGGATCTTTCCCATGGAGCCGCTTTTGTAAAACCGGTGAAAGTCATGTCAGGAGACTATGAAGACACGCAAGGGTCTGACATTGTCATCATCACCGCCGGCGCTGCCCAGAAGCCCGGTGAAACAAGGCTGGATCTAGTCAATAAGAACATCGGTATTTACAGGCAGATCATACCCGAGATTGTGAAGTACAGTCCGGATTCCATTCTTCTTGTGGTATCCAATCCGGTGGATATTCTGTCTTATGTCGCATATAAATTATCCGGATTCCCAAGAGAACGCGTGATCGGATCAGGTACTGTACTGGACACGAGTAGATTCAGGACCCTTCTGGCAGAGTATCTTGATGTGGATGCAAGAAGTATCCATGGCTATATCATCGGAGAACATGGTGACTCTGAAATCGCAGCCTGGTCACTGACCAACATCGCAGGAGTCAATCTGAAGGAATATGTAAGCATCACGGAGAAAGGAAAAGGGGATCTCTCCTTCATGGAATATATACCACTTTCCGTGAAAAATGCAGCCTATGAAATGATCAACACCAAGGGATATACAAATTACGCGGTAGCCCTCGCAGTGCGGAGAATATGTGAGGCCATCACGGGGGATGAGAAAGCGATTCTTACGGTATCGTCTTTATTGGATGGAGAATATGGTCTCAGTGATTTATACATCGGCATTCCGAGTATTGTGGGGAAGGAAGGCGTGAAGAAAGTGATTGAAGTACCTCTGAAAGATAAGGAAAGAGAAGATTTCATCGCGTCTGCGCATACCATGAAGAAGATCATTGAGGGTTCTTCCTTGTAATCCTCATGCGAAAATGAGAGAAACCGATGCCTGAAGAAATCTGTTGTGACAATATTTTCTGAT
>NZ_JBINJW010000011.1:0-86658 GCF_043951855.1 Proteiniclasticum sp. C24MP | reverse complement strand
CTTCCCAGGGGATCGGGGTATATCTGAAATTGCAATGGGAAGTCCTTCTTATCAGGAATGCATGGGCATTACAGGAAAGAAGGACAGGACGTTACGTTCCTCTGCAGAAAACATCTTGATTTATGCAGAGGTTTTTTTCGGGACATTATGACTCTATGAACAGGAAGGACAGGGCACTGAAGAACGAAACCTGGCAAGCTGTTCCCGTTCCGCTTAGCGGAATGTTGACTATCAGATTAGCATTATCGCAGTACTTTCATTTTTTATTGATGAAAGTATTATGTTTTACGGGCAAAAATTGCGAAATAGATTGAAACTGAATGGCTAAAATAATATAATAATAACAAGTATTAAATAGTGATATAAGAAGCATTGCTATTTTATTAACAAAGAGTGGTTTATGCATAATTGTCTGAAGTCTATTTCAGAAAGTATCAGGGGGGGAATAGAATGTACAAGTATGATCTCGTTGTTGTAGGAACCGGTGTTGCAGGGTCAACTGCAGCATACAGCTGCCGTGAGGAAGGAATGATTGTGGCGGTCATCGACAAAATGCCTTTTGGAGGTACCTGCGCTTTGCGCGGATGTGATCCGAAGAAAGTTCTTGTAGGCGCAGCTGAACTGATGGACAGAATTGAAAGAATGAAAGGCCTTGGCATACAGGAGGGCAGTAAGATCTCATGGGAAGATCTTATGGCTTTCAAACGCACTTTTGTAGATGGAGTGCCAAAGCGCAACGAAGAAGCATACGAGAAAGCGGACATCGACATGTATCATGGCACTGCGGTTATGACCAGTAAAAATCAGATTCAGGTGAACAATCACAATCTGACCTTCGACCGGCTTCTCATCGCAGCAGGAGCAAGACCTCAGCTGCTTCACTTCACTGGAGAAGAACATCTTCTCATCAGTGATGATTTTCTGGAACTGGAACATCTTCCGAAGAAGCTGGTTTTTGTCGGAGGAGGGTTCATCTCCTTCGAGTTCGCACATATTGCGGCGCTGGCCGGCGCGGAAGTTCATATACTGCAAAGAAGTGATAAACCGCTGAAGAACTTTGATGAAGAGCTGGTGAAGCTTCTTGTCAGGCGTTCTGAAGAGATGGGTATCAAGGTTCACCTGAATGCAGCACCTTTCCTCATTGAAAAGAAGGAGGATCATTACCTTGTTTATGCGGATCAGGATGGAGAAAGTATTTTAATAGAATGCGACAGAGCAGTGCATGGTGGAGGTCGTGTTCCTGATATTTATGATATGGATCTTGAAAAAGGAAATGTGGAGTACGACAGGCACGGAATCAGAGTCAATGAGTATCTGCAGAGTATAAGCAACCACAGGGTATATGCTGCGGGAGATGCGGCAGCGACAAGAGGCTTGCCACTGACACCGGTGGCAGGAAAGGAGTCTGCAGTTGTCGCAGAGAATATCTGGCTGGGCAATGGAAGAAAGGTGCATTACGGCGTGATGCCCTCCATCGTTTTTACTCAGCCGAAGCTTGCCATCATCGGATTGACAGAAGAGAGAGCTGCAAGGAAAGGCTACGATGTGTCAGTGAACCGGATCAATACGAAGAACTGGTATACCTATAAAAGAACCAATGAGCCTTATGCCATGGTGAAGACCGTTGTGAACAACAAGACAGGCAAGCTTTTAGGGGTGCACATTCTCGGCAGCAATGCAGATGAACTCATCAACTATTTTGCGCTCATCATGAAATTCGATCTTCCCTATGACGAAGTCAGTGATATGATTTTCGCCTATCCTACATCGGCATCGGATCTGAAACATCTGCTGAAGTAATGAAGTGTATATTGTAAAAGGAGAACTCCGGACTGCCCCTGAAAAAGGCGGTTCCGGAGTGTGTTTTTATCCTTGTGAAATCTGGCTTCAAGAAGGATAATCACGGACCCTTCATAGAAAGCAGCTGCAGCACGAGAAGCGTCATGAAGAGAACTGAGCCAGATTCTTCTTTCTGATACGTTTATGCAGTTCACTTTCAGTTCACAGAGCACTCTTATACTTCATGTATCTTAAACATCAGGAGGATTTGAAATTGGATAAGAACAGAAAGAAGAATAAGAAGAACAAGAAATGGATCGCTGCACTGGTGGGAACTGCAGTGGTGCTCTTTGTGGGCAGCAGAATCATTGCCCCGAAACCCGTGGCCTATGAAGCTGTGGAAGCGAAGACGGAAGATATCATCACCTGGTATTCCTTCGCGGGGAACATTGAAGCAAACAGCAGAGAAGTGCTGCTTTCCGACAGTCCATTCACGGTGGGTGAAATCTATGTGGAAGTGGGCGACCTGGTGGAAGAAGGTACCGAGCTTCTGGAGTCCGGCAGCGAGGAGAATCCGAAATCAGGCATTGAAGGAGAAATAACTGAGGTTTTCGTGAAGGAAAACGAGTCTGTTTCACCGGGCACGAAGCTTGTTTCCATTGTGGACTACAGTGCCCTGGAAGTCGTTGTGAAGGTGGATGAATTTGAACTGGATGCTGTCACGGAAGGAAAAGAAGTGGTGGTTCGGGTCAATGCGCTGAATAAGGATTATAAGGGCACAGTGGAGAGCCTGTCCAAAGAAGGCACTGTGATGAATGGCGTTACGTATTTCATGGCTGTGGTACAGCTAGATTATGACGATGCCCTGAAGGTAGGAATGTCCACCGAGGTCACACTGCTGAAAGAAGAAGTCAAAGGGGCTGTGACGCTGCCCATGACCGCCATAAAGTTTCATGACGATAATACCCCCTATGTACTGAAAATGGGACCTGAAGGGACCACTGTGAAGAGGCATGAAGAGAACCTATCTCATTGAATACGTACAGGCAGACTCCGAAAGCGGTAGATGATACCGGCTTCGGAGTTTTTTTCATTGAAAGTGTTTAATACGAAGGATATACTGAAGACAGCTGAAGCACATGAAGGTTCAGAGGAGCAGAAAGTGTTTTATGGGGGTGTCTGTTATGGCAAAAGTCATCGGAGTGGGAGGACTATTTCTGGAGTTCAAAGGAGAAAAAGAAGCGCTTCACAGATTCTATAAGGAGATTCTGGGAATGGATATGTCTGCGTACGGTTCCGGATTCACTGAAGGGGAGCAATTGATGCTGCTGTCTTTTAAAAGAGAAGGAGAGAAAATGCCGCTGATCAATTTCAGAGTGGATGATCTCACAAAGCTCATGGAGATTCTGAAACAGAAGGATCTTGAAACGGATGAGATTGCTGTCTACGACTACGGTAAATTTGCGCATTTCACAGATCCTTTCGGAAACTACATCGAACTGTGGGAACCGGAACCTTATAAGTATAAGGAGATGGTGAGAAAAGAGAGGGAAGCCTATCTGGAAAAACGCTAAGTGCCGGCGCAGGACAGGGCGAAAATTGAAGATGTTTTAGGTTTCTTGTGAACAGGAAAGGACAGGAGGAAGGATTATGGATAGAAAGAAGAAAAACAGAAAAGCGGCTTGGGAACCGGACCTAGAGCAGGATGAAACCTTTTATTTCATTGCGGGGTATACTTCCTGGGGGGTTCCCTATGGGGTGACCTGGGAGCAGGCTTATGAAGAAGGGCTTATGGATGAAAAAGAGAAGCTTCGATGGGAGAAGCTGAATGAGGCATATGAGGATGAGGATATTCCTTTCTGACGGTCTGTGAAGAAAGAAGTTGAAAGAAAGCAGGGCACGGTAAAATCAGGCATAGATTATGGAGAGGAGTCAATTTATGATCATACAATGCACGAAAGTCTTGGGAGAGAGTATGGGGAGGAATCTGGTCACGCTGGAGGAATCTCAGAAACAGGAGCAGCATCCACTGGGGTTGTGGCATGCGCATATGACGAAGGTGAATCGAAGAAACACGGTCATCATGGTGAATGAAGAGACCCTTTATGCAGTGGTTCTCTATGGAGTGAAGAAGAAAGAATTTCTCCATCTGGAAGAGGAAATGGAGAAAGGGATTCGAAAAGCGCTGAAGGCTGATGGGTACAACGACCAGGTGATCAGTGAATATTTCAAAGCCTCTCCAGCCATCCTTTTGGCAAGAGAAACCAATCGCAGCATACAGGGCAAAATCACCATGATCAAAAGAAGCCTCGAATACAGCAAGGATCTTGACCCTGCAGTGATTCATCAGAGCCTTGTGGGCGCTCAGCTTAACACCTATTGCCACAGGATGAAAGATGACAGGCTGATGGTTCCGGAAGAGGAAATGCATCGTGAGCTTGAGAAATCATTCAGTTCTGTTCTGGAGCATCTGCCTATACGGGAGTTTCAGCATTATGAGCTGAAAATAAGACTGAAGCTTGACTTTACGGACATCTGGAGAAGAGTTTCTGTCCCATCCTATTATTCCTTCAGGCAGCTCAGCCATGTCATACTGACTCTTTTTGACTGGCAGGACTATCATATCCATGAATATATCGTCAAGCGAGCACACGGGAAAATGCTGATTGTTCAGATGGATGAGGATCCGGACAGGCTGTTCTCTGACAGTCGTGATACCATGGAGCTGAAACAGGAACAGTTTCTGCCGCTGGAAGAAATATTCAGGGAAGACGTCACTGAAATCACCTATGTCTACGATCTGGGAGACTACTGGGAGCATGAGATTCAGGTGGAAAAGATGACCATGCGAGAAGAAAAACTGCCCCTCTATCTGGGGGGAGAAGGGGAAAGGCCACCGGAGGATACTGGAGGCAGCGGCAGCTTTGAAACGTATCTTGAAATCATCGCGGACAAGAATCATCCCCAATATGCGTTCATGACAGAATGGGCAGAACCGCTGAGAGAAAGAGCCAGAAGTGCGGAAGAAATCACAAGCAGGCTCAGACATACTCTTTTTGGCTATTACTGGTAACCGATCCAGAAAGAGAAAGGGTGAACGAAAAACAACAAGAGGCATAAAAAGAGAAAGCTTAGCAGCATCCATCCGGATACCGCTCAGCTTTCTCTCGTCTGTTACTCCAGTCTGTCCACCTGCTTCTGGAAGGCAAGAAGATGACTGTCTGAACCTTTTTTCAGTGCATCAAAGACATTGTAGATGTTCTCCGGAAGATCGTAGCTCATGAATTTCTCGTACATGGCGATGTTGTCAATTTCAGCCTGGACGCCTGTTCGGGCTGCTTCAAGAAGATTCTCCGGAACAATCAGATGCGCTTCTGACTGATCTTCAGGGAAAGGCATATCATAGGATGCATAGACTTCCCTAAGGAAAGAAAGGTGCATCTCTTCCGAACGTGCAATGTTCGTATAAGGTCTCTCTGCGCCGAAGAGATCAATGATCTCAAGGTACTCTCCGTGGGCCAGATATTCGTCCTCAACTGCATACATCAGCATATCTGCCAGACTCAGGTCCTGATCAAGAAGTGCTCCGATGGCGCCATACCCTTCCGGTGAAAGCGCCAGTTCTTCTTCCTTCAACGGCTCCGGATCGCTGTCCACATTGTGATCCACTGTGGGTTTCGGATTCTCTGGAACAAAAGCGTCAGGTGCAGTATCAGCCCCTTCCTCTACGGGTACGGACACTGTCGGCTCTTCTGTCTCCGGATCTTCCACGGATGCACATCCAGTGGCGAGAGACAAAGTGAACACAGCCACCAAGGTCATCATTATTAACAAGATATTATGTTTCTTTGAATTCACTGTATTTTCTTTCCTTTTCATGGTAACGACTCCTTTTTTTGTACTACTATAAGGATAAACAATAATTATGTCGAAAACATGTTATTCATCAGGCAGAACCCTTACATTTGCACTTCGGAAAATGCTGATGGATGATTTCGTGTGGAAAGGAGAATGAGAGGAAGGATATCATACTCGGCAGTTTTTCGGACATTCAAATGAAGCTTCTGGTGGGCGAACTTTCCTGCTTCCTTCTGATTCTTTTCCTGCGTATCTCTGGAAAGAGAAGTCTATCAAAGATGAACGCCTTCGATCTGATCATCACGGTTGCGCTGGGGTCAACCTTTGCCACGGTGATGCTGGATAATTCCATCGCTCTGATGGAGGGGATGGCGGCGCTGGGACTTCTTATTTCAATGCAGTACGTGGTGACTTATACCGCAGTCCGGTCGAAAAGAATGCGAAAACTGATAAAATCCGATCCGACGCTACTATATTATGAGGGGGAGTTTCTGGAGCAGAATATGAAGAAGGAGCGTATTCTTGAAGACGAGATCCGTCAGCATGTGAGAAATGCGGGATACGGAAGCTATGAGGAGGTCTCAGCGGTGGTGCTGGAGACGGATGGAACTTTATCCGTCATGGGCTCGTTGGGCGAACTTCTTCCATCGGAAGAACAGTGAAGTTGTCTGATTCATAGGTTCTTTGTGAAATATCAGATGAGTCAACAGGTCAGTTTCCCATGAATTTCTTCAGTGTCTTGTGAATGGGACTCCCATCCTAAGCCAAAAAAGTACAAATTGAAAACAAGCTAACAGAATCTTAAAACTACAGCGGAAATAACCATGATATTATTAATATAATTGTCAAATAAATGAGAAAACAGAGTATTTCAGAAGAGCTGAATCAGGCAAGAAAGGTGGGATAGTCATGGGGACGGTCCAGGATCAGATGAAAGAATACCGGAAGCAGCTTCAGAAAGGGATGATTCAGAAAGCCTATGGTGAAATCATGGGTTTCATGAATGATCTCAAGGGTCATCTGAAGAAGAAATATAAGGAGCATCAGATCAGCAGTCTGTATCAGGGATATATGGACATGACTTACTTTTCTTTCACGCCAAAACAGCTGAAAGAGAGAAATCTTAAGATTGCAGTGGTGTATCTTCACGAGGAAAACCGGTTTGAAGTCTGGCTCAGCGGAGTGAACAAATCAGTGGCGAAAGAGTACATGGAGAAGCTCAAGACACTGGAGACGCCTGGGTATGAGATGAAAGAATCTCCGGAAGGTGTCGACTTCATCACCACAATGCTGCTCACCAATGAGCCGGATTTCGAGCAGAAAGAGAAGCTGAGAGATGAAATAGAATTGAGGTGCATCTCCTTTGGCAAGGAGATGACAGAGCTGACAGATCAGGTGTCATGCTGAAAATGAGATGAAATAATAAAGACGGTATATAGCGTATGGAGGTACTTATGAAAGAAAAGGAAAACAGAGCCCCCCAGAAAGTGGATACGAAAACCTTCCTGAAAGATGTGCTCATCTGCTCCCTGGGCGCTTATGGCGGACCGGAAGCCCATTACGGAGTATTCACGGATCAGATGGTGGTGAAGAAGAAATACATCACGGAGGAAGACCTCATAGAACTCATAGCTCTCACCGGAATTCTTCCTGGACCCAGCAGCACCCAGACGCTGGTTTCCATAGGATACAAGATGGGTGGTCCGAAACTGGCCTTTCTGACCATGCTAGTATGGGCACTGCCTGTGGTGGTGGTGATGACGATTCTGTCTTTTCTCAGTCAGATTCTGGCAGGATGGAATCTTTCCCAGGACGGATTTCGATATATCGGGCCTATGGCTGTGGCCTTCATTGTCATGGCTGCCTACCGGATCGGACGTAAAGTGGTGAAGGATCAGATGACGTTTCTTCTGCTCCTGTTCGGCGCTGTGACCACCTACTTCATCAGAACGCCATGGATCTATCCGCTGGTGCTGGTGCTGGGGGGAGTCGTCACAGTGCTTGCTTCCAGCGAAAAGGATCTGTGGAATCGGGTGAAGCTCAATCCGCCCTGGAAATATCTCATAGCCTTTGCTGTATTTGCAGGAGGCAGTCTGATACTTGCATGGATCTCTGACAACCGGATCATTCAGATCTTTGAAAGCTTCTACCGATATGGATATCTGGTCATAGGGGGAGGACAGGTGGTGGTGCCCCTGATGTATGGAGAACTTGTGGAACTGAATCAGTATATGACCAGCCAGGAATTCCTTACAGGATTTGGTCTGGTACAGGGACTGCCCGGTCCCATGTTCAGTTTCAGCGCCTATGCCGGAGGCATGGCGGCCAGAGGTGCAGATGCCTTCACCCAGGTGATGGGCGCTTTTGCAGGAGCAGTAGGGATATTCATGCCAGGACTTCTTCTGATCTATTTCATCTTCCCGGTGTGGGAAAAACTGAAGAAGATCAAGGGCATCAAGGCTTCCTTGAAGGGCATCACTGCAGTGGCTGGAGGACTCATTTCAACTGCAGCGGTGGTACTGATGCAGAGAAGTGGAGTGCAGGCAGATAATATACTTGTAATGCTCATTACGCTGGTCCTTCTCTTCTGGAAGAAGATTCCGGCACCCCTTATTGTGCTGGGTGTTCTTATAGCGGGTTTTCTTTTTTAGAAGACAGGAAGCAGAATGATTCAGCTGAAAGTGAGATGGAAATGCGCTGAGCGGATTGCATGAAGACAGCGCTGAAAGATAGAGCGAGGAAACAGTGAAAGGAGCTGAAATTCGTGGATGCGAAGAAGAAAAAACTGAGCACTGCCGAGAAGGAAGAACTCCTTCAGACATTAGAAGACCGATTCAAGAAGCATAAGGAGAGACATCCGGAGCTGAAGTGGGAAGACGTCCTAAAGAAACTGGAAGAGAATCCTGAGAAGCTGGAGTCGCTTCATGTCATGGAAAGGACAGGAGGAGCGCCTGATGTGGTTTTCCATGATAAGGAGAAGGACATCTACACTTTCATGGACTGCTCCAGGGAGACTCCGGAAGGAAGAAGGAGCATCTGCTTTGATGAAGAAGCGCTCGAAAAAAGAAAGAAGAACAAACCGGAAACCAGCGTAGAGAAGATGGCTGAAGATATGGGCGTGGAACTGCTCTCAGAAGAAGAGTACAGAATGCTGCAGGACCTGGGCGAATTCGATACGAAGACCTCCAGCTGGATCAGAACTCCGGAAGCCATCCGAAAATCAGGCGGTGCCTTGTTTGGTGACCGAAGATATGACGCGGTCTTTATCTATCACAACGGGGCAGACTCCTATTACGGTGCAAGAGGGTTCAGAGGCAGTCTCAAAGTATAAGTCATAACTGGATATGTTTTCAACTGCAGAAGCAGATTCTGATGAGTCCCATCGGCATCTGCTTCTGTATCTTTTTGGTGGGATTCTAGCGGAAGACCGTGATTCAGGGAGAAGATCTAGGTGAATGTTGCGTAGTTGAGATGATGTTTCATCTTTAAAGGTAAAAATTTGTTGTTTTACGATAAAAACAGTGATAAGATAGAGAAAAATCAGTAAAGTGAGATCATACGATGAGAAAAACAAGTATACTGTTTCTGAAGCTGTCGATCCTTTTTGTCAGCGTGCCGCTGATTCTTCTTGCCTCCTACGGCCTATACAGTCTGATGCTGAATCCTGTGAACCCCGCCTATACCTGGATGCTGTATCCAATCATTGCAGGGGTCTATCTTTCTCTGATTCCTCTCTTATGGATCTTTTTCCATCTGTACAAGCTCCTCGGACTGGTGGAAGAAAAGAGCGGATCTGAAACAAAGAACAGGGTTCTGAGAAAGCTGAGAAAGGGAAGCCTTTTCTTCGGCGGCTTGTATCTTCTGACGGAACCTTTTGTCTTTCAGGCAGCGCAGGAAGACGATGCACCGGGACTGATTCTGTTCTTCATGATTCCCGTCTTCTTTGCGCTGGTCTTCAGTGCTCTACTGACGCTCTTCCTCGACAAGGAAGACGCAGCAGGACAGAACAGGTTCTGAGGCCGAGAAGGAATCCATAGCTTCATAAAGCAGATCCCTTTGTCTGAAATACAAAGGGATCTGCTGTTATATAGAGGATGTCCTTGAATCCCAAAGGAGATGGCTTTTGAGACGCTCATAGAATGAGTAGGGTTTATGAAATACAATTGTGTAATTGCTATAATTAGAAGTAGTGAAATTCTTTCAGCGGGAAAGAATATGAAATTTAGGAGGTACAAATGAACGCAATTGCAGGCATCTATGGGAGCAGAACCAGTCTTTCAGAGATTGAGACTATGGTGAAACTCATGGGTCATAGAGGCCGGAGTAAACAGATCATCAGGGAAAAGACCTTTACAGGAATCGAACTGGATACACTGAAACAGGAAGGTGAACAGAGCGGTAAAAAGGAGAAGATTCTCTTCAGCGGTAAGATCTACAACGCTGAAGAGCTCAAGAAGCTTCTGGATGGACCAGAGACACGATATGAGCACAGAGACGATCTTCTGGTGCTGGATCTTTATCAGTCAAGGGGAAAGGATTCTGTGAAGCTGCTGGAGGGGGTATTTGCCTTTGCAGTCTATGACGAGGAAAAAGGGCTTCTCATGGCGAGGGACCCCTTCGGCATCGAACCGCTCTACATCAGTGAAGATGAGAAAGAGATCCTCTTTGCTTCGGAGATGAAAGCCATGTCTTCGATGAAAGGCGGATTCAGGGAATTTCCCATCGGTTCCATCTATGAAGAAGGCAAAGGGTTCGAAAAGTATTACAGCATCCCCGAAAAAAGCGGAAAAATCAGAAGCTTTGATGCGGCGGTGAAAGGGATCAGGGATCATCTTGAGCGTGCAGTGAAGAAGAGAATCGAACGAGAAAGACCTTTCGGCGTCTATCTCAGTGGAGGTCTGGACAGCAGCATCATCGCGGCCATCACCGCAGAGAAAGTCCAGGGCATCGATTCCTTTGCTGTGGGCATGAAAGGCAGTGAGGATCTGAAGCATGCAAGACTCTGCGCAGAGTATCTGGGAACGAACCATCATGAATATGTCTATGATCTCAAGGAGATGCTCTCGGTGCTGCCCGATGTGATCTATCATCTGGAGTCTTACGATGCAGCCCTTGTGAGAAGCTCCGTGGCGAACTTCCTGCTGGCGAGGCTTGCAGGAGAGAAGGCGGATGTGGTGTTTTCAGGCGAAGGCGCAGATGAGCTCTTCTGCGGATACAGTCAGTTCAGAACCATGAATGAAGAGGAAGCCAACGAAGAGATGGTTGAAATGCTTGGAACCCTCCACAGCACTGGGCTTCAAAGAGGAGATCGCATGTCCCTCACCCAGGGAATCAGAGCAAGAGTGCCGTTTCTTGATCCTCATATGGTGGAGTATGCCATGCGCATACCGTTATCCATGAAGATCGGACCACAAGGTCAGGAGAAATGGATTCTGAGAAAAGCCTATGAAGACATGCTGCCAGAAGAGATTCTCTACAGAAAGAAAGACAAATTCAGTGTAGGTGCCGGATCTTCGGAGAAGCTGGCTGAAGTGGCGGAAAAAACCATTTCCGACAGAGAGTTTCTTGAGATGAAAGTGACACCTGCCGGCAACGCGCTGAGAAGTAAGGAAGAACTGATGTATTACAAGATCTTCAAGGAATTCTATCCGGAGCCTTCGGTGGAAAGATCCATCGATTTCACCAAGGTGATTTAGAACAATAGGAAAATAATTGAAAGCAGATCTCTAAATGGAAGGAGATCTGCTTTTCTTCCTGTATGAAGATGAAACATCATCTGAACCGTGATAGAATAGCATTGAAAGAAAAATCAGATGCATTGGAGGACGAATATGAAATTCTGCTGGAGCACATTGAAAGTGAAGAACCTGGATGAATCCCTTTCATTCTATGAAGAAGTTCTGGGACTTAGGGTGAAAAGAAGGTTTCAGGCGGGACCTGAAACGCAAATCGCATTTCTTGGAGAAGGAGAAACGCAGATCGAGCTCATTGAAGTGAAGGGCAAGAACACTACCCTTGTGGGACCGGATATTTCCTGGGGGTTCCAGGTGGATTCTCTGGAGAAGATCATGGAGCTTCTTGAAAAGAAGGGCATTGAGATCCTGGAAGGACCGTATTCTCCCAACCCGACAACAAGCTTCCTCTATATACTGGATCCCAACGGGATGAAGATTCAGCTGGTGGAAATGAAGAATGAAAGCAGGGGACAGAAGCTATGATGGATAAACTAAAAGGACTCGATACAGTGCAGTATCTGGTTGTGGTGCTGCTCAGCTATCTTCTCACCTTCGGACTTTTAGGGTCATTAGGGGTAAGAGAATACCTGATCACAAATTATTCGAGAATGGTGGATTTCGTCGTGTTTCTTCTGATCTACCTGATAGCATTTGCTGCACTTGCGTATTTCGTGGACTGGCTTTGGAGTGTGCTGAACATCCGGAAAAAATAGGAACAGCATAATATGAAAAACCCGAATCGGTGGGAAGGATGTAACCTGTCCACTGATTCGGGTTTTCTTCTTTCCTCTCCATATGTCAGGGTTCGTGTCTTGGATGGTCTTCCACAATCTGGATGGCTCTAACCAGTTCCTGGATGATGTCCGACTGGAACTGATGGTCAAGTTCTTTCATCTTGGTGAAAATAAGACCCCGATCGGACATGATATACTGTGGCTTCAGATGATTCAGCGCCATGGCCTTGATGTCGTTCTGGCACTTTTCGCATGCTATGATATGACTCTTCTCCTTTATGAGTGAAGGCAGATGACTGTCCACTAAAGTCTCCATATGATTTTTCAGCATTTTATCCCCCTTGAAGGTTTTTTGAGATATAATAAGATAAAGGACCATGTATAAACAATATAACATCAGGAGAATTGGTGTACAAGATATATTTTATCCTCAGATAGTCAGCTATCCTGGAATCTGAAAAAAATGTAAAAAACAACAGTAAAAGAGGGAAAAGCATTAACAAAAGAAGGATCATGCCGATATCTATTGGTGTGATCAGAAAGAGAACCTTTACGGGTCTTCTTCGTATGAATTGAATCGACATGAATTGTTGCATAGCACCTGATTACAACAAAATCAAAAATTAGGAGACCAGTATGGACCGTAACACGAATATCAGCTTTTTGATCAAACTGATCGGTGACACCATAGAAACGAAAGCCAACAAGAGATTGAAATCTCATGGGATCACACTGTCACAAGGAAGGATCCTTGCTTATCTTTACGAAAGAAAGACGGAAAAGACTTCACAGAAGGATATGGAAGAGTATTTTCAGGTGACGCATCCGACAATCATCGGGATCCTCAAGCGACTTGAATCCAAAGGACTCATTGTAAGTGAAATAGACGAAATCGACAAGAGAGTCCGAAATATCTCCCTTTCACCGGAATTTGAAGGCAAGTCCGCAGCAGTTCTGGCTTATCAGAGCGAGCTGGAAGAACAGATTCTAAAGGGGATCAGTGAAGCAGATACGAGGCAGCTGAGAGAGTACTTGAATCATCTGCTTCTCCATGCGGAGCAGATGGAGTAAACACTGTTTAACCGGGAAATCAGAAGAAAGACTCCATGCATGGACTGAAGCCCTCTGCATGGCGGTCTTTCTTTTTATTCTCCTGCCTTTGTCTGCATCTGAGCAGAAAAGAAAAATCAGCTGCTATTTGAAATTGAGTTTTTTACATGATAAAGTGTGTTATACAAAGATTTTAGGAGATGAAAGATGAAAGATATTATATTACTTCTGGTTCTGCAGCTTGTCTATGTACCCATGCTTGCTCTGAGAACCATCAGTATGGTGAAGAAACTGACCTTACTTACAGCGGTCTTCGGATTTCTGGAAAGCATTATCTACGTATTCGGATTATCCATCGTTTTTTCCGGAGAACAGAGCATCCTGCAGATGATCGTCTATGCCCTGGGATTCGCATTAGGACTCATAGTGGGCATCCACGTGGAAAACAAGATCGCCATCGGGTATACATCCATTCTGGTGAATATCAAGGAGCTCAATGAAACCTTCATCAAGGCGTTAAGAGATGGGGGCTTCGGTGTTACGGTATTCAAAGGAGAAGGAAAGGACAGTCCGAGATACAGACTGGATATTCTGACCAAAAGAGCCCGTGAAAATGAGCTTCTCGCCTATATCGAGAAGTATGAACCTCAGGCGTTTGTGCTTGCCTATGAACCTACCCGATTCAAAGGCGGCTACATGGAAATGATTATGAAGAAGCAGAACAAGCTGCGCAGTCAGATGAAGAAGATCGATCCGATCTTGGAAGATGAAGATGCTTCATGGCTCCAGAGAGAAAAGGAAAAGATCATTCAGGAAGTGAAGGAACTGAGAAACAGTGACGACTCCGATCGTGCAAGCGAATGATGAAAAGCCGCTGAAACTCCAATGGGAAGTTTCAGCGGCTTTTTGAATAGATAGAATCCACTGTACAGCAGGGGTTCATTTGTATTATTGTAGAATCATAAAAGAGTGAAGCGGGGAAAGGAGAGAAAGAAATGTATAGAGACCTTATGGACAGCATAAAAGACATGAGAAAGCATTACAGACTGTATGTTAATTTCGGTCTTCTTTACCTGATTCTTTTCGGCATCATATTTGTACCGCTGCTGTCTTACGTCATCAATCGGATATTCCTCTCGGTGGAAGGTGGCGTGCTTCTCAATCTTGACGTATTTAAAATTCTCCTGAGACCAAGTGGGCTGATTTCCGTTCTTGGCCTGCTGCTTCTTAGTACCCTGTTTCTGTTCGTACTGTTCGGCACCTACCTGATCCTGTCTCAGAAGAAGATCTTCCAGAAGGAAATACTGGTGTCGGAAGCGGCATTGACGGCGGTGAGAGCCATACCCAGACTGTTCAGGTTCGAACTGTTCTATCTGGTGCTGCTTCTCTTCCTACTCATTCCCCTGGTGGAGTTTCCGACCAACCCCGTTTTAAGAAGATTCATCGATGTTCCACCTACCCTCGTGAAGAACATTGATTCCATACGCTTCGGCACTGCGTTATACATCGGCGCTCTGCTGCTTATGGTCTATTTTCTGATCCGGTGGATGTTTGCCTTTCATGAGGTGTTCTTTGAACGCAAATCCATCAGAGCATCTCTGAAAAGCAGCGCCAGACTGACCAGGGGCATAAGAGGGAGGCTTCTATTAAGACTCCTTCTTGTGAATGTGGTGCTCCTTGGGATGTTCATTCTCTTTTTCTATCTTGTGGCTCAGATTCCCGCTCAGCTGAATCTTCCTGTGAACTATATCGTGAGAGATTATTTCATCACGTTCACAGGACTCAGTCTCTTCATCTATCTTATGATGCTTCTACCTGTGAATCTTCTCTATCTCACCAGGGTCTACTACAGAGAAAGAGAGAAACTGGGGCTGGATGTGGAGGATAAGATCCGTACTGTGAAATGGAACTGGATCATGAAGAGGGAGGAGGAACTCAGAAACAATCTCAGAAACAAGAGGATCGCGTTTATATTCCTCTTCATGCTCAGTCTTCTGATCTCCTTCACTGTAAGCTACAGGGTCAATGACGGATTTCTCTATACAGGAAGAAAAATTCTGGTGGCGGCTCATAGAGCCGATGCCATGAATGCACCGGAAAATTCTCTAAGTGCCATAGAATCTGCGCTGAGTTTAGGGGCCGGCGTCATCGAGATGGATGTGCAGATGACTGAGGATGGCGTACTGGTTCTTCATCATGACACCTCTCTGCTGCGCATGGTGGGGGTGCCTGAGTCCGTAGCGGATTTCACCTATGAGGAGCTCATGGAACTGGAGATCGGCAGCCGTTTCGACGATGCGTTCACCGGAGAGAGAATTCCGACCTTGACCGAAGCGCTGCAAGTGGTGAAAGATCGAGGAGAAGTGCTTCTGGATGTGAAGGTGAACGATAAAAGAAGTGAAGTGGCTGTGAAGATACTGCAGGAACTTGAGGAAAGCGGGATGAAGGAGTTTTCCTATATCCAGTCCTTCGACTACGGTTTTCTGCGTGAGATAAGAGCCCTGGATAAGGAAATCAGACTGGGACAGATTCTTTATGCAGCCTTTGGCAGACTGGATCAGCTGGATGTGGATTTCTATACGGTGCAGCTAAACATGCTCAGTCAGAATCTGGTGAAAAGAGCCCATGATGCAGAGCGGGGAATCTTTGTATGGGTGGTGAAAACAGAAGAGGAGCTTAAGAACGCTCTGCAGTATGACATCGACGGCATCATCACCGGCGATGTGTCTCTGGTCAGTGATATGCTTGGTACAACTCCTCTGGAGGAGGAACTGACAGAAGAGGAAACACCTTAACGGAAGAAGGATGCCTGTGCAATACAACTGGATGGAGAATGATATGTTCATTCTGGAAGGAGATGAAAATGAATCAACGGATAAGAGAGATGAGGGAGATTCTAGCGAAAGTGCCGAAAGTGCAACTGGGATTCTTTCCCACGCCGCTTCAGAGACTAGACAGACTTTCGGAGAAACTGGGGGTGGAAATTCTGCTCAAAAGAGATGACCTGTCCGGCATCAGCCAGTTTGGAGGCAATAAAATAAGGAAACTGGAATATCTCATGGCCGACGCACTGAAAGAAGAGGCGGATACCGTGATCACCTACGGCGCCAGCCAGTCCAACCACGCCATGCAGACGGTCACCGCCTGCAGAAGACTGGGTCTTCATCCTGTGCTGTACCTTACGGATCTCATCGGTTCCGATGAAGAAAATCCCTCAGGAAACCTGCTTCTTGACCGGATCCTTGGTGCGGAAATCCATCTGGAGCAGCCAGGTACGGGCGACATGATGGAAGCGGAAGAGAGAATCCGGGAGAAAGTGAAAGTGCGGATTGAAACCTTGAAGGGGGAAGGCAGGACATGCTATGAGATTCCCATGGGCGGGGCCAATGCCATAGGCTCTTTGGGATTTCTGGAAGCTTATCTGGAGCTTACGGAAGATCTGCTTCGAAAAGGGCAGGTGGCGGATTATCTGTATCATGCCACAGGAACAGGAGGAACGCTGGCTGGACTCATGGCAGGAAAAACCCTCATTCAGTCGAAAACGGAGATCGTATCCATCGGTGTCGGCATCGGTGGAGAGGAATACAAGGGGAAAGTGGTGGCACTTTCCAATGGGGCCATTGAACTGCTGGGTCGGAAGGAAAGGGTTCTGGAAGAGGATCTGTCGGTGATGGAGACCTATTACGGAGAAGGCTATGAAGTGCCCAGTGCGAAAGGTTCCAGAGCCATCAGGCTTCTGGCTGAAACGGAAGGGATTCTCCTGGATCCGGTCTATACGGCCAAAGCCTTTTCCGGCATGCTGGACCATATCGAGAAGGGAATCATAGAAAAGGGAAGCAGAGTGGTCTTCTGGCATACTGGCGGGGCCACAGCGCTTTTCGCCGAGAAAAAAATTCTGGGTGATATCTACTGATTATTTATAGTGGATTCCCTTGCTTTGTGCTAAAATAAGTGAATTACAGATCATCATGGCATGGTCTATGGATAGTCTAAATCGCAATGGAAAGAAGGACTCATTATGAATACAAGAAATGTATGGAATAAGATCATGAAAAGTGTGGTGCTGCTGGGATTCATTTTCATCCTTTTCTACCTGGTTCAGAATTTTGATATCTACAATGTGGACCGGATCATGGACGACCTTCATGAGATGGCGGAAAGAACCTCCGTGAAGATTCCCTTCATTGTCATCGCAACAGTTCTTCTGGTGTTCTTCGTGCCTATTTCTCCGGTGGCGGGGGCGGCAGGACTGCTGTTCGAAATCGAAGGCATCCTCTACATCACCGTGGCAGGTCTGTTCGCTGCCCTGATCTCCTATGCCTTTGCGAAACTCTACAGAGGCAATGTGGAGCAGTGGATCAGAAAGTTCTATTTGAGAAAAGAAAGAGAGGTGCCTCTGGAGGAAATGCTTCTTCGGATCAGAGAGCATGGCTTCAGCTATGCGCTTTTCGTGAGAGCGCTTCCCTTTATGCCATTCAGTCTGGGAAATCTCATCTTCGGCGTGAGCACGGTTTCTCTCATGGACTATCTCACCACCACGGTCATCACTGTGGGGGTAGGACAGGGCATCAATGTTTTTCTCGTGGCCATGGCATCGGATTTCAGCGAGCAGAAGATGGGCACACTATTTGCAGTGGCTCTGAAAGCGCTCTATTATTTCATGATCTATGCATGGTCTAAAAAGAACCGGTATCATGCTGCGGATGAAAAGATTCTGGATAGTCAGGAGTCACCTGATTCCTTATGAAAGTGCAGAGGGAAAGAAAGGCTGAAGAAACAATTTCGTTTCTTCAGCCTTTCTCGTTATGAGGATTTTCGCATCGCTTCCTGAAATACGATCTTCGTTTTCCTGAAGTTTATGTTCAGATAGAGCAGTATTCCTGTCACGGCACCGGAACTGTCTATGAGCACATCACGCAGTTCACCGCTTCTGCCAGGCACAAATGTCTGATGGAATTCATCGCTGTTGGCATAAAGCATGCAGAAAAAGAAGACTCTGAAAAAGGATGTCCGGTCCTTCTGTTTCATGGCATGGGCAACAAAGAGGGCGAGAATCAGGTATGCGGTGAAATGTGCGCCTTTTCGTACCAGAAAATGGAAGAAATCCGCTTCCAGGTTCAGCCGGGGCAGGAATGCATGGATGATGCTGTATAAGGTTTCTGTGATGCCTGAACTGAGCTCACTTGAGCTCCCTCCCTGCTGATGGGAAAGGAAGAAAATGAACCCCATCCAGAGGATGGATGGAATCCATCTGGTATAGTCTGCTTGTTTTTTCATGTCAATGCTCCAGCTTTATCATATTTTATCTTTTGCGTTTTAGTTCGGAGAATGGATCATACGGTAGTATTTTGCCTTGAATCCCAGTTTTTCATAGAGCTTTCTCGCTCGTTTATTTGGAAGATCCACATGCAGGGACATATTGCCACCGGTGAGTTCCAGCATTTCCGAAATAAGGGTGGTGGCGATGCCTCTGCCTTTATTGCCTTCTTTTGTGGCGATGTAGGCCAGGTGATAGGTCGGTATGAAATTCTCAAAACCGGTATTGACCACAAGGCAGATTCCCTGAGGCACGTTGTTTCGCAGGGCAAGAAGAATAAACCCGTCTTCTATGCCGTGGTCCAGGGCGTCCAGAGTCTCTTCGATGGGGTCTTTATAATTCTGGAGCCATTCCTCGATGAAGGAACCCAGGGTTTCTTTGCTGTAGGTATCGAAGTCCTTTATTCGGATCATGGTAAGATCGCTTCTCCCGTCATTCAGAACGATGACATGCTTTCCTTTTTCCAGTTCGCCGTTTTTCGCCATTTTATAGAAACCGGCGAAGGGATAGCCTTCTTCTGTGGAAAGAAGGATGTTTTCCTGCTTCTTCAGCATCTGGACGCTTTCCTTGAGTAGTGACTCGTCTATGGACAGGAGATTCCCTTGGGTGTCATAGATGGCCTGCAGTGTCTCTTCCAGAAGGAAACTGTCTCCTGTGAAAAGATCTCTGGTGTATTTATTGACTGAAACCCTGTAGTTTTCCAGATCCTCCAGTGCATAGCTTTTTCTGTAGTCGTCGAAAATAAAGTTGCCTTTCGGAATGGTGCAGGAATAGATTTTAGGAGTCACATCCAGTTCTCCCGACACCCATTTGTCCATGAATCCGTTGTGAAGGGCGGAAACGGTGTATCCGTAGCTCAGCTGGGTGAACACGGTGGTGATTTCTTCTCCCAGGCGATCCACAATCTCTTCTCCGATTTTCTGAAGGGGGATCACGCTGAGATTCTTGTTGTGATAGCCGTTACTCGCGTTGTAGATCTCGTTGTCTCTGCAGTAGGCATCGATAAGATGGGCCTTTTCACTGGGACTGTTGGAGAAGGCGATGAACTCCTCACCACTGAAAGTGGATTCCTTCCACTTTTCTCCTTTAAACCGGGCAATCTTCACATTCACATCCGATCGAGCGGCGAAAAACAGAACCGCACTGATGTAATCCAGTGCTCCGTCTGTCAGGAGGGTATCCTGTCCTTTCATGATGCAGTCTCTCACCATCACTTCAGCGATCCGGTCATATTTGTGATGAGAAGGATTGGCACCTTCCAGCTTCAGATAAATTTCACCGACGTCAAAGATTTTTTCCAGATTCTTTGCTCTCATGAGGGGGGTTTTTCCTGAAATATTCATAGATTCACTCCTTATTTTTTTGGATTCGGGTATAACATGTGCTGTTATCTCCATAATGAAAGTAAGCTTCGCTTACACTTTCTATCTAATTAATAGCGTAACATAATGTGGAAAAACAGACCACCCATCAGTTTTGCTGAAATACCGGACAGAGCTCGAATGTTTAGGGTTTATTCAGGAAGCAAATGATGTATAATAAAACTTGTGCGATTGAGTGATATCAATACGCTAACACTATGGCACATCATCATTTTGAGTGAAAAGAAGGTTCCTTCTATTTCGGATAGATGGTTTGAGAAGCAAAACAGATAAAGAAAAGTTATGTATAATTTGACCTGCTGCGCTTTATTTTTACGAAGTACAGCCGATATCTTGAATGAGTAATTACGTGGTGTAACATCTGACGTAAATTGGGATAAAGCCCTTGGAGTTTGTTGTGAAGAAAAGAATGAAATCTAAATCCGTGGATCTGAAGTATTTTGTTATACCATTTCTCCTGATAACAATTACTTTTTCCTACCTGATCTATGGAACGATAACCAGCTGGATCAGAAATAACTATGATTATATAAAATCCGATGCCATCAATGTGGCGAGAGTCTACTCTCAGAATCTGAACAAGTCCACCAAAGCCAAGGACCTGCTGTATGATCTCATTGATGACAGACTGAAGACGGCAAGCAGCGCATTGTCTCAGAGAAATGGAGCACACAGCAATGCGCTTATGGCTTCTCTGGCTGAGGATCTCAATGTGGATGTGATCTATTCCTATGACAGAAATGGAGTGATCCGATTCGCAAATTCAGAAGAATATATCGGATGGAAGGCTGAGGAAGGGCACCCCGTCCATGATTTCATGAACAGCGGGAAAACCTTCCATGTGGAAGAAGTCCGAAAGGATTCGGAGAGCGACAGAAAATACAAATACAGCTATACAAGATTGAGTGATGGGCGATTCTTTCAGGTCGGCGTTTCCGCGGAAAGCATTGAGGGTTTTCTCAATGACTTTGAAATGAAACAGCTGCTGTCTGAAATCGGGAAAAGCTACACTGTCGATTTCTCCCATTTCATTGGTCTGGATCACCGTATTCTGGAATCAACCCATGAGGAGTTCATTGGAAATGCTGTAAATGATAAGGAAATCATCCAGGCCATGGAACGCAATCTGGAAGTGGACAAGATATCCGAGGTGATGAGCCAGAATGCCTATCAGGTCTATGTGCCGGTATACGTGGATTCCGTGAAAATAGGTACACTTGTAGTTGGTCAGTATGTGACCGGATTCTTTGATGCGGCGTTCAAAATCATCGGAAGCGGTTTTCTCGTGCTTCTCAGCATCATTGTGGTTATGGGGATTCTCATCGTCATCACCTACAACAAGACCAATAAGCATATGAAGCTCGCCTATTTTGATCCGCTGACAAAACTGCCCAATGATGCGTATATGAAGGAGTTTCTGGCCGGTAAGATCAGTCAGAAGAAGATCTCGAACAAAGCGATTTTTCTCATCAATATGAGAAACTTCAGAACCATCAACATTGCACTGGGTTTTGAAGTGGGAGATCTGATCATAAAGGAAATTTCCCAGAGACTGGAAAAAGCGCTGGAGAAGAAGGGAATACTCTTCCGTTTCTCTGGAGACCGTTTTCTCTTCTATGTGGAAGGATACAGGGATGCTCAGGATCTTGAGAAGATCAGTAGAATCATCGCGCAGGTATTCGACAAACCTTTCGAATACCTGCGGAAGAACAAGCAGATCCGACCTGAAATCGGAATTGTCGAAATCAGTGACCGCTACAGAAATGTGGACGATCTCATGAAGGATGCCTCCATCACCATCACCTACCTTGCAGATGGTGTCAGCGATCATATGATCTTCAATGCGGAAATGAGAAACAAGGTGGATCGGGAAGAAGTCATAGAACTGGAACTGGTGAGGTCCTATAAGAACATCAATGATGACATCATCCATCTGGAGTATCAGCCCAAGATCAACGCGAAGACCAACCAGATCGTGGGATTTGAAGCCCTTGCAAGAATGAACTCAAAGAAACTCGGTTTTGTCTCACCAGTGGAATTCATAGACATCGCGGAGAAAAAGCAGCTGATTCTTCCACTTGGCACGATGATTCTTGAAAAGGCCTGCATATTCACAAGAAAGCTGGTCAGTATGGGTCATCGGGATATCCGTATGGCGGTGAATGTCTCCGGAATCCAGCTGCTTATGGATGACTTCGTGGATACCGTATCGGATATTGTCTCTCGTACAGGTATCGAAACGAAGAACCTGGAGCTTGAAATCACGGAAAGCATCATGCTTGAAAACTATGCCATGATCAATGATGTGCTGCAGAAACTGAGAAATATGGGTATTGAAGTATCCATGGATGATTTCGGTACAGGGTTTTCTTCTCTGGCAAGCATCGGTGAGCTGAATATCGATATTGTGAAGATCGATCGCCACTTCATCACGAAGATCATTAAAGGTACGGAAAAGAATCTCATCACCAATGACATCATCTCCATGGCACACAAACTGGGGCTTCAGGTCATTGCGGAAGGGGTGGAAAGCGGAATTCAGCGAGAGTATCTTATGAGGAACGGTTGTGAAATCATGCAGGGATATTATTTCAGCAGACCGCTCAATGAAGAGAAGGCCATTGCCATGTTAAGAGCAACTAGCTGAGTGAATAAGGAAAAAACAGGGTGGAACCAGAAGGTTTCATCCTGTTTTTTTATGGGTCCATCATTTTTCGGCATGAATTATCGTACTATTATACGGAAATAATACAATTGTATTCAATATTTACAAAATGTTCATGCTTATATTTGGGAAATGGCACAAGTTTTCGTCGGGCTCATGTCATTTCCTTTGGTAGTCAAATAGTTTAGGCGCCTTCAACAAAATGACGGAATTTTCTGCGTTTCAAGACATTGATATAATTTATCAAAATATTCAGCGGATTACGTGAATACTATTAAATTTAATGAGCTCTTAAACTATTTCTTTATAGTATTTTATATCACTCTGTTTTCGACATGATAACACTAATATTATATCGAATGGTGTGGATGTTTTTGACGACACTTGTAATAAACTAGAATCATATTATAATATTAATATATCAAGTCAGAGCTTGTCGTTTCCTTGGTCTGAAATCAGTTTTTTTCGGGGAAAGTGAAGTGTAACTGATCAGGCTGCTTTTTTGTATTCGACATCAGCATCATAAGGGGGAGTAAAATGCCATACTACAATTTTAAGAAGATGTGGACACCACTGGAAATTTTTCGTGTATACCTTTATAGGGAAACCCATGAGGGGAATTACTGGATGAAGGTCGGAAAGAGAAAAAGAAAGAAGCTGTTTTAGAATGAACCGTAATGAATAGAAATGAGATCTTTTGATGTATATGCAGAATCTGCATTATGCATCATTTTTTTTCGCATATCCACTTGTGTAATTTATGGAAGGATGATAGTATTTCCTATACGGACATTTCGTTTAATGATATTAAAATTCAGAATATAAAGATATGGTAGCCCTTTAACAATAATTATGATAATTGTGATGTCAATGCATTTATCAGCAATAAATTGAGAAATCTGAAAGCTAAAGCGTATGAGATTCAAATTAATTATGAAAATTATTTATGATATTTGCATAGATTATCGAATTCATTGAAAAAAGGTTTACATGTTGATATAATTACGAATGTCAAAAACCTAAGGGAGGTAAACTAATGGCTAAAACAAACAACAAAGACAAAAAAGGTGTTCTGAAAACCATCGAAGTTGTAGGAAACGCTCTGCCACATCCAGCAATCATATTTGTAATTCTAAGTGTAGCAGTTGTGATTATTTCTTATATCGTGTCACTGATCGGTACACAGGTAACCTACTACGATGCAAAACAGGCTGCCGACGTGACCATCGGTGCGGAGAATCTATTTTCTGCTGCGGGTCTACGTTATATCTTCAACAGTGCAACCAGTAACTTCACAGGATTTGCTCCACTTGGAACCGTTCTTGTAGCAATGCTTGGTGTAGGTGTAGCTGAATGGTCAGGACTGATCTCAACAGCACTGAAGAAGCTTCTTACAAATGTTCCTGCAAGACTGCTTACAGCGGTAGTTGTATTTTCCGGTATCATGTCCAACGTGGCATCCGATGCTGGTTATGTAGTGGTTATTCCACTTGGTGCGATCATGTTCGCAGGTGCAGGCAGACATCCTATCGCAGGTCTTGCTGCAGCATTCGCCGGTGTATCTGCAGGATTCTCCGCAAATCTTCTGATTGGAACACTGGATCCGCTCCTAGGTGGTATCACCAACGCTGCGCTTGAAGCTGCAGGGTCCACCGTACAAGTGCTTCCAACAGCAAACTACTACTTCATGGTGGCTTCCACATTCCTTCTTACATTCCTCGGTACAATTGTAACCGAAAAGATTGTTGAAAAGAATCTTGGTGCTTATCACGGAGATTTCGAACCAAACAAGGAAAAGATCACGGACATTGAAAACAGAGGTCTCAGAAATGCCGGTATTTCACTTCTGATTTTCGCTGTCATCATGCTGATACTGACCGTACCAGAAAATGCGCTTCTGAAAGCACCCAATGCGGATGGAGATCTTGTGATCACAGAATTCCTGAGCAAAGGTCTGATTTTCATGATTCTTCTGGTCTTCATGATTCCTGGTTATGTTTATGGTAAAACCGTAGGCAAGATCAAGAACACCAACGATCTTGTAGAATCCATGACCGATGCCATGAAGAGCATGGGCGGATACCTGGTGCTGGCATTCTTTGCTGCACAGTTCGTATCCTACTTCGGAAAATCCAACCTGGGAACCATCCTTTCTGTTAAGGGTGCGGAATTCCTCGAGGGGATCGGATTCACAGGACTTCCACTGATTCTTGGATTCATCGTGATCTCAGCATTCCTGAACCTGTTCATGGGTTCTGCGTCTGCGAAATGGGCCATCATGGCACCGATCTTCGTTCCGATGATGATGAGACTGGGGCTGTCACCTGAGCTTACACAGGCTGCCTACAGAATCGGTGACTCCACAACGAACATCATCTCCCCACTCATGAGCTACTTTGCCATGATCGTGGTATTTGCCAAGAAGTATGACAAGGAAAGTGGTATCGGAACCATCATTGCAACCATGGTACCATACACACTGGTATTCCTGGCTGGATGGGTCGTTATGATGATCATCTGGTACGTGGCGAATCTGCCACTGGGACCTGGAGCGTTCATTCACATTTAGTTTCTAAAATAAGGCTGTTTTTCAGCCTTATTTTTTTACAGCAACTTTTTATTCTCATGGTAGAATGATAAGAAAGATACGAATACACAGAAAAAGGAGAGATACGATTGATGAATAATAAGAGACTGGTAGACCGATTCATGCGTTATGTGCAGATTGACAGTCCGACAAAAGAAGAAAGAGCGTTTGCGCTGATTCTGAAAAAAGAACTGGAAGAACTGGGATTAACTGTGGTCATGGATGATGCCGGAGAAAAGGCGGGAAGTGATTCAGGGAATCTCATCGCAAAGCTCAAAGGAAATGCGGAGAAGGAAACCATCCTCTTCAGTTCTCACATGGATACAGTATCACCCAGCAGAGGCGTGAAGCCAAGAATTGTGGATGGAACCATCTACAGCGACGGTGCCACCATTCTGGGCGGAGACGACAAAGCGGGCATCGCATCCATCATGGAAGCCCTTCAGGTGCTGAAGGAAGAGAATCTTCCTCATGGAGATATCGAAATCGCCTTCACGATTTATGAAGAAGGCGGGCTTTACGGTTCGAAGAACCTGGATTACAGCAGCATCGATGCGAAAATCGGTTTCGTCCTGGACAGCGGCGGAGACCCTGGCGACATCATCGTGCAGGGGCCTGCACAGAACAAGATCGATGTGAAGTTCACAGGGCTGGAAGCCCATGCGGGAGTGGCTCCTGAAACAGGAATCAGTGCCATCCAGATGGCTGCAGAAGCCATCAGCAACATGAAGCTTTTAAGAGTGGATGAAGAGACCACGGCGAATATCGGCAGCATCAGCGGTGGCGGTGCCACCAACATTGTTACCAAGGAAGTGGTCTTCCATGCCGAAGCCAGAAGCCTTGATAATGAAAAACTGAAGGTCCAGTCCGATCATATGGTGAAGTGCTGTGAAGATGCGGCGAAGAAGTATGGCGGGAAAGTGGAAGTTCAGGTGGAGAATGCCTACGGCGCCTTCCATATTCCGGTAGACCATCCTACGGTGAAAGCGGTGGAAGAAGCCTGCAGAAAGCTTGATATTCCAACCAGAACCACCACATCCGGAGGGGGAAGCGACACCAACATCTTCAATGCCAGTGGGGTTGCAGCCATCAATCTCGGCATAGGGGAAAGAAAACCCCACACACTGGAAGAGCATCTACACATCATCGATCTGGAGAACACCGCCAGAATCGTTGTGGAGCTCATGAAGGCATAGTCAGGCAGCGAATGGCCGGCAATAAATAGACAGAAAAGGATCCAACGTATCTCTTTTGAGATTTCGTCGGATCCTTCTTAAATGCAGTTTTACGCTTCTATTGAGATGGGCTCTGTTTTTCTCCTCTGAGACTATTCTTTCAGAACCATCCTCAGGGTGCTTTTCTCATCTTCCAGGAGATGTCTCCACTGGCCGGAAGAAAGGCCCTCCCAGGTTATATTCAGGATTCTCCTTCGTTTCAGCGCAGTCACATCATAGCCCAAGGCTCTCGTCATACGCCTGATCTGACGATTCAGACCCTGGGTCAGGATGATTCGGAAGGTATCCTCTGATACCTTCTCCACTGTGCAGGGTCTGGTCTGCCCGATTCTGATATCCACACCACTGGAAAGATCCTGAAGAAACTGCTCTTTGAAGGGTCTGTCCACGGTGACGAGATACTCCTTCTCGTGATTGTTTTCTGAGGAGAGAATCTCATTGGCCCAGTCTCCGTCGTTGGTGAGAAGGATCAGTCCTTCTGACTCCTTGTCCAGTCTACCCACAGGAAAAATATAAAAGGGGAGATGCAGAAAGGAGATGATATTCTCTTCCACGCTTTCATCTCTCGTACAGATGATGCCTGGCGGCTTGTGGAAGGCAATATAGATTTTTTCTTTTTTCTTCAGCTTTTCTCCATCAAGCAGGATGTCATCCTCTTCCTCCACCCACTGACCAGGAAAGGCGGGGCTTCCATTCACATGGATTCTGTTGCTTTCAATCCATACATTGGCTTCTTTTCTTGAGCAGTATCCGTAATTGCTGAGCAGTTTGTTGATTCTCATTTCATTCTCCCTTTCGCTTCTCTCATGGTATCACAGTCCAGAAGAAAATTTAAGCTTTTCTGGCAGGCTTTATGTACCACGTAATGTGATAAGTGGCAGGGAGAATAAAAATCACTACTGATAATGAAGGGAATAGATTATAATGAGCGTAATACAGAATGTGATGAAATGAAAAATTGGAGGAGTAGAAAATGAAGGCAGCAAAATCACTCAGTTTTATTGGCATGGTAGCCATGACCGCTGTACTGGTATTCGGATTTACACAAGGCAGCTTTTTTGAAGATGGCGGTGCATTGCTTAAAAATCCATGGGGCGTCGTATCCTTTGTGGATCTTTATGTGGGATTCACCCTGTTTTCCATGTGGATTGCGTTCAGGGAGAAGAACATTCTTCTGATGGCAGCCTGGATTCTCGCCATGATGATTCTGGGATTCTTTGCTGGCGCACTCTATGTGTTTATCCATCTTGTGAAGTCAAAAGGAGATATGCTTCTTTTCTTCCTGGGAGACCGCAAGAAGGAAGTGCTTCGAAAAGAAAGAAAAGCAGGAAGGCGAAGTGAAGAAGATGAGTGGAAAAAGTAGAGAAATTCTGGATGAACTGAAGAGTGTGCTGAGCGGCAAAACCATTGATGCTCTTTTTCCTCCCCTGGTCTTTGTGATCATCAACGGTTTTTTCGGCCTAGAGGCAGCTTCCGTCATCTCCATTCTTACAGCACTGGGTTTCGGGGCCAGAAGACTGATGAAGAAGCAGGACCTGAAATATGCGGTGGGAGGACTTCTTGGTGTACTTATGGCGGTGGGATTCGCCTATCTGTCGGGAAATGCCACGAATTTCTTTATTCCGAAGATCATCAGTGGAGGATTCATGGTGCTGCTTTCTCTTGGAACGCTTCTCATCGGAAAGCCTCTGGCAGCATGGCTCAGTCACCTTACCCGTGGATGGCCCATGGACTGGTTCATGAGAAAAGATGTGAAACCCGCATACAGGGAAGTGACCATCATATGGACGCTTCTTCTGGCGTTTCGTCTATTCATCCAGATCCTTCTTTTCAGAGGAAGAAACCTCGGCCAGATCTTCTGGGTGAATACCCTCATGGGGACACCAGCCACTGTTGTCATTCTTGTACTCAGTTACATCTATGGTATCTGGAGACTTCAGAAACTCGAGGGACCAGGAGTGGATGAATACATGGAAGGCAGAGAAAAACCCTGGAGAGGTCAGAGGAAGGGGTTCTAGATCGGACAATCGGAAATGCGATGTCTGCTGGATTCAGAATTCACTTTCAATCTAGTGATAGTAATGGATTCACAGATGAATTATGTTATAATCTAAAGAGTGACATGTGATATATCAAATGACCTTAAATATACACCAACATCAGAGGGTTCTATGAAGCATAATAAGAAGAATAAGTTTGAAACACTGGATATGAAAATTTACATCATCCCACTACTTCTCATTAGTGGGATTTTCATTGTTTCGGGCTTTTTTCTTTTGTCCGGAATCAGGGATCACTTCTATGACCAGAGAAGGGATGAAGCGTTTAAGCTGGCGAGAAGTTATGCTCGAAGCATCTCGAGATTTTCGGAAGCGGAAGAACTCATTGATGACCTTTTAGCGGAGAAAATCAGTATGGCCACTCAAACGGTAGCATTCTATGACAAGGAGTTCTCGAATGGAAAACTGAAAGAGCTGGCCAGGAGTCTGGAAGTGGATGAAATCGACTATTACGATGAGACGGGATATCTGCTGTTTTCCAACATGGAAAAGCTCATCGGCTGGGAGATCTATGAAGGACATCCCATCGATCTCTTCCTGAAAAGCGGAGAAGAAAGCCTTGTGGAAGGCATCAGGCAGGATGTCATCACAGGAGACTACTACAAGTACGGATACTACAGAATGGATGGAGGCGGACTCGTACAGGTCGGGTTGAGAGCCAATACGGTATACGCCTTCCTGGAACGGTTCAGTGTGAACAATCTGCTTCTGGAGCTGAAGAACAGCGAATCTGCTCTGCATATCGATCTTCTGGATCAGAATCTTGCAATCATAGGGTCCACGGGCAATCATCTGTCGGAGTCTCTACCTAGTCTGAAGGAAGCGAAAGAAGCGCTGGACAGGAACCGGGAATACAGCTTCATAAACGATGAGAGTGAAGACCGTGATTTTGAAGTGGTTGTGCCCATACATCTTGAGAATGAGACGGAAGAGGACATGTACGCCCTTTCCATTTCCTATTCCCTGGAAGAGACCTCACAGCAGATCAGAGATGTTTCTTTCTTCGGACTTGCGGCGCTTATGATCATTTACGGATCCATTCTCTACAGCATGAGATCCACCTATAAAAAGAATGAAACGCTGAGAAGTGCAGCGTACTACAGTGAGCTGACCGGACTGCCGAATAAGCTGTATCTGGAGCAGTACATGGAAAACGATCTGGAAAAAAGAAAGCACAGGAGAAGAGCGCTGATGCTCATCAGAATCAGCAACCTGAACAGCATCAACATGACCTACGGTTACCATTTCGGAGATCAGGTGCTGAGGGCAGTTCCTCTAAAACTGAAGGAATCTGTCGTCGGGGGAGGCAGACTCTTCCACTTCACAGCGGATCAGTTCCTGTTCTGCAAGGAAGACCTCCAAAGGCAGGAGGAACTTCAATCCTCCGCAGAAGCGCTTACGGCTTCTTTTGAAAAGCCGCTGACCATAGATGGAATAGACATCTACCTTTCACTGAAAATCGGGATGGTCATCGTGGATGAATCCTATGATGATGTGAACAGCATTCTGAAGGATGCTTCCGTGGCTCTGGAGCAGACCTTCAAAGAGGGGAAGTCTTCCATTCTCTATGATGAAAAGATGTATCAGTCGATTCAGAGGGAAGATCTGCTGGTGAAGGAAATGAGAAGAGCCATCGAAGAGAAGGATGAGCATGTCCTGTATCTGGAGTATCAGCCCATCATCGACACAAAAACGAAAAAAATCATCGCTTTTGAAGCCCTTGGCAGAATGAACGCAGGTCTTTTCGGGCGGGTGTCTCCTGTGGAGTTCATCGAAGCGGCTGAGAAGAATTTCATCATGGTGGAACTGGGCAGCTATTTCATGGACATGGCCATGAGATTCATGAAGGAACTGGAAAAGAACGGAAACGCAGACATCTGCGTTGCTGTAAATGTTTCAGGAATACAGCTTCTTCAGAGCAGCTTTACTGATAGGATCAGAGAAAAGATAGCGCGATTTGAAATTCGTCCGGAACAGCTGGAAATCGAAATCACGGAATCCATGCTCATCGATAATCTGGAGATGGTCAACTCGAAGTTCAGAGAGCTGAGAAATCTCGGGGTACGGATCGCCCTGGATGATTTCGGTACCGGATACTCTTCCTTTGTCAGGCTGCATGAACTGCACATTGATACTTTGAAGATCGACAGACAGTTCATCCAGAAACTGGAGAATTCCAGAAGAGATCTGATCATCGGAGACATCATCAAGATGGCTCACCGATTCGGTCTGAAAGTGGTGGCGGAAGGAATCGAACATGAAATGCAGAGAGAATTTCTCCTGGAACATCAGTGCGATGCCCTTCAGGGATTCCTTTTCAGTCCTTCGGTGCCTCGCGAAAAGGCGGTAACCATGCTGGAAACGGAAACCACTAAACTTCAGAAAATGCAGCTGCTTTGAAGCGGCTGCATTTTTGCAAGTCGGATAGAATTTTTCTGGCATTCAGACCTGTTTTCATGCTGAAAAGAAGAGATAAACTGTCATAGACCATTGTCATACATGAATAACACCTGGATATTACAAAAAATTCACGTTTCACAGACAGAATTCATGATATTATTTGGCATAACTGTGATATATTTATTAAGTGATTGTATTTTTCAAGGAATCGGAGAAAATACAGTGATGCTAACTGAAAATTCGCATTTTTTAATGGAACGAGACATCAATAAGGCCAAATGGAAAAGGAGATTGCGCATGGTCACATGCGGAATGAACTGAGCTCTTTTTTCCGTATCACTTTTGAAATAATTTGCGTAGGAGCGACCATGGAGCAGAAAAGAAAGTCATCCTGGATGGAACCGTTATTCTCATTACTCTCTTCTAGAAAATATACAATATTCTTATCGATTCTTCTCTTGATGATGATGATCTTTTCGGGCATCGGACTGGTTATTCATCGAAGCGTCCAGGGGCTCCTGGTGGAAGAATTAAGATATACAGCTGTCAATACCGCTGTAACCGCAGCATCCTTCATCGAAGCCGATATCGAGCCTTACGTGGCGCTCACGGAAGCGGATGGCTATGAAGAAGGAGCCTATGATGCTCATTACCATGAGAATATGCAGCGTATATTCAGAGAAATCAGAAAAGAAACGAATGTAGCCTTCATTTACACCATGAAAAGAGTTTCGGAGGATACGGTTCAGTATCTGCTGGATGGAGAAGACCCTGAAAGCGATCTTTTTTCGCCCTTGGGCACTACAGAAGAAATAGATGCCTATCAGAAAGAAGTGTTCTCAGGGAAAGGAACTGTCAGTACTGAAATGCTGCTCTGGGAGGGCTGGGGAAAGTACATCACCGGTCATGCACCCATAAAGGACCAAAACGAGAAAGTCATCGGGTTTGTGGGTGTGGACATCGGTACCATGACCGTCTGGAATCTGATGCGCAGAGTCGACAAGGTCATCACGGCCGTTGCGTTTTTCATCATTCTGCTGGTGACGGTCTATACCTACAAGATCATAGAAGACCGTTCCAATGCATATAATGAAGACTATCTCACAAAGCTCTATTCACGAAGACATCACGACAGGCAGCTGGAAGTGCACATCCGGAAAGTGAGAAGAAGGGGCGGAGAACTGTCCGTCATGATGATCGATGTGGATGACTTCAAAAAGATCAATGATTACTACGGACATGAGGCTGGAGACAGGATGCTGAAATATGTGGCAGGCGTCATCAGAAAGAACCTGCGAAAGACGGACATCAGTTCCAGAATCGGGGGAGATGAGTTCAACATCATTCTACCGGGAACCTCTCTGGAAGATACAAGGAAAGTGGCTGCCAGGATTCTCTCGGAGCTGGAAGAGAGGCAGGATGAACTTAAGGTCAGTGTCAGCATCGGTGTTGCAAAATGGGAAGAATCCATGGATTCCTCTGTTCTCACGAAGACAGCGGATCAGGCCATGTATAAAGCCAAGGAATCAGGAAGGAACCAGGTGCAGGTGATTCAGGAATACTGCTAGAGAAGTTGTGGAGGAAGAGCATTGAGCCAGAAGAACATACTCATACAAGCCAATGAAATGATGCAGAAACCCCGCGATGCGGGATTTCTGTCAAAAGTATCCATGTTTCTGATCACAGTGTTTCTGTGTCTGGGACTGATTATTCTTTCTCAAGGAATAAAATATCATTATGTGAGCGAACTGGAAATCAATGCGAGGAATCTGGCCAAAGGATATTCGCACAGTCTGAGTCAAAGTGTGGAAGCGAGCTCCGTGGTGGAGCAGCTGATCCATGATAAGCTGAAAGGGATTTCCAGCATCATCACAAATACTGAGCGGGATCTTCAGAATGAGGATCTCATTGCGCTGTCCTCACAGATGGATGTGGAAGAAATAGACATCTATGATCAGGAAGGTGTACTGAAACTGTCGAACATCGAGGCGTTCGTCGGGTGGATACCGCCAGAAGATCATCCTGTGCGGGACTTCATGGACTCGGACATGAGATTCTATATTGAGCCCATTCGAGCCAATACCATCACAGGAGATTTCTATCTCTACGGATATGAAAGAATGGAAGACGGAAGAACCGTTCAGGTGGGGATTGATGCGCAGAAGATCAACACTTTGGTCGGCGGCTTTCATCTGAACAGTCTCCTGGAGGAAATGCTGACGCATGATGATGTGGCCTACGTGAAGTATATCTCCTCCGAAGGAATCGTTCTTGGAAGCAGCAGTGGAGAGGACATCGGACAGGTCATGGAAACCGAGGAAAGCAAGCCGCTTCTGAATACACTGGACATCGGTGAATTTCAGCTGGTTCCCAAAGAGGAGTTTCATGATTTTCATGAACCGGTCTATCTTTCCGGTTCCGAGGCGGGAACGCTTCTCATCGGCATTTCTCTGGAGTCGACGAGAAACGCCATCAGAGATCTGAATCTCAGCATGACGGTGGCCCTGCTCATGATCTATCTGGCAGCGGTTCTGATGATCTATCTCCTGAACGACAAAACCAGAAAGCTCTTTGACCTTGCCTATGAGGATGACATCACAAGGCTGCCCAACGCCAAATACCTGAGAAGAATGCTCAAATATGAGCTGAAGCAGTCTTCCAGAGACAGGCTGGCCCTCATCATGGTTCATGTGCCCAGATTCAGCAGAATCACCATGTCAAAGGGGCATAAGCAGAGTGAATCCATCCTGCAGGATATCGCGAAGAACATCAGTGCCCAGGATATCGAAGGAGCAAGACTTTTCAGGTATTCGGAAGAGAAGTTCATGCTGCTTGTGAGAAACTATGCATGCAAGGAGACCCTGGTAGACATCATGGAGAAGCTGAGTCAGGTGATTCCGCTTCAGGGAGAAAGGGCTGCGGAAAAAAGATACAACACGCTGGCCTTCGGGGCTCTTGAAATAGGAGAAAAGTACGGGGATGAAGTAGAGGCGCTGAAAGATGTGCTCATCGCACTAAGCAATGCAGATGAGGATGCACCGAAGCCGTACGTATTCTTTGATGAAGTCATGGAAAGAAATATCATAAGAGAAACCGCCCTTGAAAACGAGCTGAAACTAGCCATAGAAAACAAGGTGGAAGACATCATCCTGCTGGCCTATCAGCCCCTCATGGATGGAAAGACGGAAACCATCATCGGTCTGGAAGCGCTGGCTAGAATGAAGTCTGAAAAATACGGAATGATATCGCCTCTGGAGTTTATCCAGATAGCCGAAAAGAACGGACTTATGGCGGATCTAGGACGGCTGATTCTGGAAAAAGCCGTTCTCTTCGAGAAGAAGCTTCTGGAAGAAGGATATGGCATCCGGGTGGCGGTGAACATTTCTCCTGTTCAGGTGATTCAGGACGATTTTGTTTCCATGGTGAAGGATATCATTGAAAATGCGGCCATTGATCCTTCCTTCATAGAGCTGGAAATCACTGAGTCGGTCTTTCTCAGCAACTATGAGCTGGTGAACAGAAAACTGAAAGTCCTGAGAAAAATGGGCTTTCTTGTATCCATAGATGATTTCGGAACCGGATACTCTTCCTTCGCGAGACTGAAGGAACTGCATGTGGACTCCGTGAAGATCGACCAGTATTTCATCAGGAAGATCACACAGCTAGTTCCGGCGGATCTCATCACCGGAGACATCATAAGGATGGTGCACAAGTTCGGACTTTCCACCGTGGCGGAAGGCGTGGAGACAAGAGAGGAAAGAGATTATCTCATCCGTGAAGGATGTGATGTTCTTCAGGGGTACTATTACAGCAGACCCATGCTGGAAGAAGATACGCTTACTTACATCAGAGATCAGAATGACTAAGGGAAGCAGACGCCGGCAGAGGAAGACATGTTAGGGGAGCCTAGTGTGGCAAGGGAGAGAATATGTGGGCAATAACAGGCATCATAACTGAATATGGGGAGAAACTGCTGCCTGGTGTGGCGTTACTTGCGGTCCCTGCACTTTATTTCCTGCTGAAGGATCAGAAGAGAAAAAGGAAGCTTGTGACAGCTGAGCGATATGTGCAGATGGGGCTTCGTTTTTATGATCAGGATGAGCGTTTCCTGTCCATAAAGAATGGAGCGCTCAGGTATTTTCTTGTGAATGAAGCCTATACGGCTCTTTTAGGCAAGAAGAAGGCGGATTTTCTCGGCAAAAGGGACGAGGACATTTTTGATCATGAGATGGCGCAGAAACTCCATGAAGTGGACAGGAAGGTGCTAAAGAGCGGTGAGAAAATTCAGCAGGATATAGTCTGGAAGGGAAGAACATACAGAATGCACAAATTCCCGCTGGTCCTTCCTGACGGCGGGAATGGAATCGGCGCCTACACTGAAGACATCACCGAAGCGGTGAGGCGACGGGAAGAACGCGAAAGAATCATAAAAAGAAATGAGATACTCATCGATGTCTCGGCGAAGGACTTCCAGTCTTCCCATGAGCAGCTGGACTATGTGCTGAGAAAAGCGCTTGCGCTCACGGAATCGACCTATGGGTATATTTATCTCTACAATGAGGAGGACCGCCTCTTCACACTTGAGAATTTCGCCAAAGACGGTGTGGTCCTATCCAGAAGAAAGTCCGCTCAGATGATCTACAGCCTCGACAGAATGGGGCTGTGGAGCGAATCCGTGAAAACCGGAAAGCCTATGATCTATAACGGCACGATGTCTTCTGATGCAGAACCCATAAAAGATGCGGCGCCATTCAACATGATGACGATACCGGTGATCATGGAAAGTCAGGTTACGGCAGTCATCGGGGTAGCCAATAAACCTAATGGGTACAGCAGCGATGATGCGGAAGAGCTTTCTCTTCTGATGAATGGGGTATGGAACGCGAAAGAAAGAAGAGAGACCACACTGCAGCTGAAGCAGGCCAATCACAGGCTGGCTTCCAATAAAGACAAGCTGAGCCTGATTCTGAACTCTTCCGCGGAAGGAATCTACGGTATGGATGTGGAGGGAAATTTCACGTTCATCAATCAGAGCGCACTGGATCTTCTGGGTTATGAGGATGCAGGTGAAGTCATCGGTACAAACTGCCATGAGCGGATTCATCACAGCACGAAAGAAGGCATTGCGGTGGCAAGGGAAAACTGTCAGATCTACGAAGCCATCGGGAAAGGAGATGTTCTGACGGAAGAGAATGAAGTGTTCTACAGAAAAGACGGAAGCTTCTTTTCTGTTCGTTATTCTGCACATCCGCAGATTCACAATGGAGAAATCATCGGATCTGTTGTGACATTTTCCGATATCACCCAGAGAAAAAGACAGGAGGAGGAAGTGCTTTATCTCAGCTATCATGACGCACTCACCGGGCTCTACAACAGAACCTATCTCGATAAAATCTGTGCGGATCTAGAAGAAGAGAAGTTTATGCCCATGAGTGTGGTGGTAGGGGATGTCAACGGACTGAAATTATCCAATGACATCTTCGGTCATAGAAAAGGGGATGAATTCCTGAAAAGAATCGCCGAGATCATACGCTCTCACACAAGGGAAGAAGATCTTCTTTTCAGAGTGGGTGGAGATGAGTTCTATCTGTTTCTCAGAAGTACCCGTGAAGAGGAAGCGAAAGACATCATGGGACGCATAGCGAATTCCATCCGGGAAGAAGACTTTCATGGTGTACGGGGCGGCATAGCTCTGGGTCTTTCAGTGATGGAAAACACGGAGACTTCACTGGAGAGTGTCATGAACGATGCGGAGCAGAAAATGTACAGGGAAAAAACGATCACAAAGAGTGAAGAGAGCACAAGGCAGCTGAAATCCTTTGTGGAGATCATCATGCAAAGAGAAGAGGAAAGGGTCCATGCTGAAAACACCGTGCATATTGCAGAGGTCATAGGCAAGGCGCTGTCTCTTCCGGAAGAAGAGATGACCAAACTGAAGGATGCCGCTTACATCCATGACATCGGTAAAATCACCGGATTCATGAGTGAAGGGGAGGAAAAATACGTTCTCCCCACAAGGAGGGATCATGCCGTCATCGGATATCGCATTCTCAATTCCTTCGAAGAAACCATGGAGCTTGCCCGGATCATTCTGTCTCATCATGAAAAATGGGACGGGTCGGGATATCCAAAGGGCCTGAAAGGAAAAGAGATTCCGCTGCTTTCAAGAATCATCGCGGTGGCGGAAAGATTTGACAGACTCACATCCGGATACAGTGCAGACTCCCTCACGGAGGAGGAAGCCTTTGCCGTCATGAAAATGGAGTCAGGTAGAGTTCTCGACAGCAGCCTTGTGGATATACTGATGGAAATCAGAGAGAAAAAGGTCAGCGGAATCTGAGGGGTATCGCTCTGTTTAGTGAAGCGCAGGGGGAGAAGCCGTGATGCTTCATCCGTTTTTCCTGCCTGCTGCAAGCGGGTATATACAAACATATAGAAGAGGATGAATTTTTACCTGAAGTATAACGGTTTTTCAGCTCCTGTATGCTAAAATGGTAAAAGGAGCATGTGAGGTGCGATTGCTGACATGATTGTCAGATGCTTTCATCCGTCGGGCGAAGAGGCTCTCAACGGGAGCTTCACAGAAGCTGAAGCTTCCGTACAGTCATCGAAACGGGTCAGGATTTTCAGGGGAAAGGGAAAGGAAAGGTGAGCGTGATGAGTCAGAAGAAAGTGAGCAAGACTTATTTAAGTCTCTATATATTGGCGTTTGTTGGAGTAACCATTGTTTTCATGCTGGTTGGTTTTGTCATGATTCATACGTTCAGTGATTATGTACGGGATGAAATGGTGAGAAATGCCACCTATACCGCCAAGAGCTATTCCCATACGCTGGAAAAGAATATCCAGGCCTACGAAGCGGTGACGGAACTTATGGAAGACAAGATCGAGGCAGCAGGAAACGGCGTCATCAATGCACAGTACCCGGAGAGGCTGAATCTTGCCGTGGTGGCGGAAAAGCTGAATGTGGACAGTATCGATGTCTACAACCGGGCAGGTGTTGTAGTCAGTTCCGCCTATCCGGAGAATGTGGGATGGCGCGTTTATGAGGGCCATCCGGTATATGATTTCTACGTCAGTGACCTGACGAGCTTTATAGGTCCTGTGAGAACCAACACCATTTCCAATCTGGAATATAAATACGGATACTATCGCATGGACAACGGCGGATTTGTTCAGATCGGGGTTTCCGCAGACCACATCAAATCCTTTGTGGACAATTTTGAAATGATCAATAATTTCAACATGATACGGAATGGAAACAGTCTTCTGCATCTGACGTTCATAGACAATGACTACCATGTGCTTGCCAGTACGGAATCTGACCGCATTGGTGAAATCGTTCAGGATCCGGCGGTAATTGAAAGCGTCGAAGCGGGAAAAGAGAGTGGTGCCTATGCAACCATCGGAGAAGAAGAGGTGTATCAGGTTTTTGTGCCGGTCTATCATGAAAACGGACGTCAAGGGACGCTGGCTGTGGCGCAGAGCGTGAAGGAAACGGAAACTCTTTTGAATAGACTCACCGGTGTAAGTCTTGTCATCCTGTTCTTCGTGTACGGCGCGCTTCTGTTTCTTTTCAATTCTTCCTACAGACGTTTCAGAAATCTCATGAATCTGGCCTATTTTGACCAGTCGACTAAACTGCCCAATGAGGAGTATCTGAGAACCATTCTGACAGAGGAGAAGAATCTGGGAGATCACACGAAAAAGGCTCTGATTCTGGTGAGACACATACACTACAAGACCCGTCAGTTCGAGAATCCCTATGAAAGCACGGCCCAGATAGTCGGAAGAATCGGAAGAACCATTCCAGGGCTTGTGAACTATCCTGTACAGGTCTTCAACCTGTCAGAAGATAAATTCATCCTTCTGGCTGAAGAATACAAGAGCAAGCTGGAGCTGATTTCTCTTGTGGAAGAAGTGACAAATCTTTCCAGAGAGCATTTCAATCTCCATGGAACCATAGAATACATGAACATAAAATTCGGCATCACGGAAATGGATGAGAACGGAAAATCCATGGAACAGCTTCTGAAGGAAGCGTCGGTTTCTCTTTCCAGCATAGGCGAGAAAGATGAAGTGAATTACGCCTTCTTCTCCTATCACACAGGCAGAAAACTTCAGATGGAAGACATGATCGTCAATGAACTGAAGGAAATCATAAGTGATGAAAGCAGTGGGGGAGTTCATCTTCTCTATCAGCCGATCATATCCATGAGAGACGGATCCGTATCTTCCTTTGAGGCTCTGGCCCGTTTCACTTCCAAAAAATACGGGGAAGTGCCGCCGGAGAAGTTCATTGAAATTGCAGAGAAAAACAATCTCATGATACCGCTTGGCAATCTGATTTTTGCCCAGGCATCAAGATACGCGAAGAAGATGTTTGAAAAAGGATACAGTCATGTACGTGTTTCGGTGAATATCTCGGCCATTCAGCTCCTTCATGAGGATTTTCTGAAGGATATCCTTCAGATTTCCGAGCATGAAGGAATCAGTGGAGAACATATTATTCTGGAGATCGAGGAATCCGTGCTGATTGATAATTTCAAGGAGATGAATAAAAAGCTTCAGGAAATACGAGATCATGGCTTCAAGATAGCGCTGGACAACTTCGGAACCAGCTACTCCTCGCTGAGAAGCCTGAAGGAGCTGAATGTGGATATTCTGAAGATCGACAAGGCGTTCATCGACCCCATATCCCCTGGCGATACCAGCGAGTATATCACAAGAGACATTATCTCTCTGGCGCACAGGCTGGGGCTGAATGTGGTGGCCGAAGGTGTGGAGCTGGAGTCTCAGATGGAGTATCTCTTCTATGCGGACTGCGACTGCGTTCAAGGCTATATCTGCGGCAGACCCGCAAAGCCCGAGGAAGCCAGTCTTACCCTCATCGCGAGTCCGAACAACTGCTGGGTCCGTGTCATGAGAAGGAAGTTTCCCATCATAACCAGTGAGGACTCCGGATCGGACGAAGTCGACGGGGAGCCCGTCTACTAGATAGGGCGAAGGCGATGAAAGCATAGCCTGAATTGCAAGAGACACAAAGATGACAGAAAACACAAGCAACTGGAGGAAATAGATGAATCTTCGAGAAATCCTTGCTACAGCAACGAATAAAAAGGCGTCTGATGTGCATCTGGCGGTGGGGTCATATCCCCTCATGAGACTGCATGGAAGACTTCTTCCTCTGGAGGGAGAGGCGCTTCAGGTGGAGGATATGGATAGGGTGGTGCAGGAGCTTTTATCTGAAGAGGAAAGAAAGATCCTGTTGACCCAAGGAGAAACGGATTTCTCCTATGCAGATGAAAACGGAAGATACAGGGTCAATGTATTCAGGGAAAGGATGGGCTATGCAGCCGCTTTCCGGATGGTAGGAGATGGAGTTCCATCCTTCGAGGAGCTTGGGCTTCCAGCTGTCATGGAGACCTTCACGAAACTCCGTAAAGGGCTTGTTCTGGTCACCGGCCCCACGGGCAGCGGTAAATCCACGACACTTGCTTCCATCATTGACAGGATCAATGAAGAGCAGGAGCTTCATATCATCACGCTGGAGGATCCGGTGGAATATCTGCATCCTCATAAGAAATCACTCATCAGTCAGCGGGAAATTCCCAGGGATTCCCGGGGGTTCGGGCAGGCCCTTCGCGCTTCCTTGAGGCAGGATCCCGATGTGATCCTGGTGGGTGAGATGAGAGACCTTGATACCATCAGCACGGCGCTCACGGCTGCTGAGACCGGACACCTTGTCTTGTCGACCCTTCATACATCCGGTGCCGCTCAGACGGTGGATCGTATCATTGATGTGTTTCCGCCTCATCAGCAGGCTCAGATCAGGGTTCAGCTCTCCATGGTATTGGAAGGGGTGATTTCACAGAAGCTAGTGCCTGGGATGGATGGAAACTCCAGGGCTGCTGCTTTTGAAATCATGACCGGCACCACAGCAGTGAGAAATCTCATCCGGGATGGGAAAGCGCATATGCTGCAGATGCCGATTCAGACAGGGGCTTCATCCGGCATGATCTCCATGGATACTTCGATTCTGAAGCTCTATAGAGAGAAAATCATCACAAGAGATACGGCAGTGAGCTATGCAGAGGATCCTGAAGCCATGAAAAAGCAGCTTTCAGGACTGCTGAAGTAGAGTCAGGAGGAAAGTGAATTGTTATTTTTATTTCTCATCTACGGTCTGATCATCGGTTCTTTTCTCAATGTCGTGATTTATCGTGTGCCAGCGGGCATCAGCATCGCTTACCCACCGAGCACCTGCGGAAAGTGCCAAAGCAGAATCAGAGCGAAACATCTGGTGCCGGTATGGAGCTATCTGTTTTTACGAGGCAGATGCGCTTCCTGCGGCGAGAAGATTTCGATCCGATATCCACTGATTGAAGGGTTGAATGGAATGATCTATCTTATGGCTTATCTCAAATTCGGATCAGGACTAGAGGCGGTGCTCATCAGCCTCTTTTCTTCTGTGATGATCATCATCGCCATGATCGACTATGATACCATGGATGTCTATTTTTCAACCCTTCTGCCTGGAGCGGTTCTGGCAGCGCTGATTATTCTGGAAAGAGCTAGTAGAGAGATCGAGATCCTACCGTTTCTTCTAACGGGGCTCTCTGCCATGATATTCATCCTTCTTGTGATCTTCCTGACTAAGGGAGGCATGGGCATGGGAGATATCTGGATCATGGGACTTATAGGGATTGTCCTTGGTCCCGTACAGACTGTGGTTTCATTCTTTCTTACCAGTATGGTAGGAGGGGGTGTTGCGGCGGTTCTCATCGCAGGAAAAAAGAAACACGCAAAGGAAGGAATCCCTTTCGGTCCTCTTCTCATACTGGGTTTCTTTATGGCCTTGTTCATCGGGCAGGAACTTCTTGATCTCTATTTCAGTCTGTTTGATTTATAGATGAAATCCCGTTTTCAATTTTGTTCATATTTCCATAATAAAAATAGCAGATATTAAACTTTTCTTCGACATGTAAGAAGCAAGATTTTCATCCTTGGATCATGTTTTTGATTTTTAATCAAGGCATATAAAAATTCTGACGATAATAAATGAAGACCTGAAACCGGCTTAGGGTAGGGGTTACCTAAAACATAGAGGCTCAAGGGTTTGTGGATGTGAAAATATTGTTGAATAGTGTATTTTCAGCTTGATATATAGAAATTTCAGTGCTAGAATATAAACATTGGATAAATAGTTGGAGTGAAATTTTTGGCGTTAATGTAGATTCAATTAAAGAATCTTATGATGATTTAGAATCATTCTTTAATGAATTGTTGACATTGAAAACAAAACTCTATTTTTATTTAGCTTACAAAGAGAGGAGTTATTAAAATGATTAAACTAAGAAAAAAACAAAAAGGTTTTACACTGGTTGAACTGCTGATTGTAATTGCGATTATTGCTGTACTTGCTGCGGTGGTTACACCAGTTGCATTAAGTGCCATCAATGACAGTAAGGCTACAGCAGTATTAGCTGAAATCAAGTCGGTTGAAACTGCGGATCTTACCTATTACGTACAGAACAATGCTGATGGAGACATTACTAAATTAGACTTAGCTGGACTTACAGGAAATAAAACAAAGAATGCTGCCTTTGAATTAGATGGATCAAATGCTGATGGGTCTGTAAGAGTACTAAAGGTGGAAATCCTTAATGGAGCATCTCCTTCGACAATTGCTAAAAAAGCTGGTGCAACAGCAGAAGCAACTGATTCTACAGTGTATGTTTTTTCAGACAGATTAAAAGTGAATTTTGTTGCTGATGGTACAATAATAGAATAATACTTTTATTGTGGCTAAAAGACCACTTCGATGAGTGAGAAACTTAGCGAAGTGGTCTTACTTCTATCAATACAACCCGGGAGGTTATGATGAAGAAAAATGCACACTGCAAACAGAATGGAATAATCTTACCTGTTGTGCTGATCTTTTTTTCGGTATTGATGCTGTTAGGGATCACCTTTGTGTCAGTTGGTGGATTTCAGATCACGCAAAGCAGAAGTCAAGTGGAAAGATCTAAACTTTATTATGTAGCGAAATCCGGTGCAGACACTTTTGCGGAGTATCTTGTTGATCTTCCGGATACGTATAAAGACGTATATCCTGACACGTACAATGAAAAAACGATGTCCTTCATTGATGGTATTATTGGCAAAGGTTTCATTGAGATGGAGCTGGAGAACTTTGAATATGATGGAAAGCTTGAGATCAGGGTGGATTCAGTCAGTGCAGATACCATTACGATTCTTTCAAAGGCAACCAGAGAAAAACATGCAGCTGAGGTCTCAGTGAACCTGCATTACAGAAAAAGCGGTTCCATTAAAGTGTCAGGGGACAACACGGTCATATTAATTGACAATGAGTATTCGACAGGTATAGTGCATCCCCCAAGTGGCCAGCATCAGTATATATCTGAAGAGGATGTTATCGAAAAAACTAAAATGGATTATCCTGTCGTTGAGAACTTTCCTGAAGGAGAAATGACTGGAAATCTAACGGCTGGCTCAGTCAATATTGATCAGAACGCTTTCTATGACACCATTGACATCGATAAAAAGGATACGCTGACGATCAATATCAATAACTTCATAAATAAAGATGACTCCGTGTATATTGCGGTCCGGACTCTAATCGTAGACGGTTCCATAAGAATCAATAATCCGCACAATAAAAAAATCTATTTATTTGTCCGGGAACATCTGATGATGGCTGAAAATGGCAAGCCTGAGATTGTCAATGACGATTCCAATAATTTTGTGCTGATGTATAACGGTTCAGATCATATCATCAGTGAGAATAACAGCATTGATTTCACTGGTGTTCTATATGCACCCAATGCGGGTGCTGCACTGAAAAACCAATCTGATTTCACTGGTGTAGCCATTGTTGACAGCTTCAAGATCAATAACAACGCAGTATTCACCGGCGTGCTGGCAGCCAATTCAATTCAATACTTGAACAATGGCATTGTTCAATCAGAAGGGATCAGTGCAGAAATCCCATCAGATCTGATTGATGATGAACTATCCGATTTAGTGATTGAGTTTAACTCAAATCCATGGGAATAGGTGAGTATATGAAAAAATTAAAGGGGTTTTCCTTGCTGGAAGCTCTGATTGCAATCTCTATCGTGGCATTAATCGCCGTTTCTGCTCTACCGCTGTTCATGATCAGCTCGAATAATGTGAAATCGGGACAGGATGATTCGGTACAGCTATTTGAACTGCAATCTGCAATCGAAAATGATTCATTGGAGCGCAGCGGTGTGGGACGCATGACATTCCGCATAGAAGAGGATATCATCGAAATCGACATGGATAAATACAGAGCATCTGGGACGGTAGAACCGGATGTGTTTATTGACTATTTTAAGTATAAGGACAAGAGTTCTGAATAATACAAACAGCGGAGGTAACCATGGCAGTTAAGAAAAGGCTAGGAGAAATACTGAGTTCGGAAGGGCTGATCAGCGATGAACAGCTGAAGCTGGCACTGGATATACAGAAAAAGACGGAAGAAAAGCTGGGGGACATCCTTGTCAATCAGGGAATGGTCTCCTATGACGAAATCCTCACTGCCATCAAAAGGCAGCTGAATATCCCCATGCTTGACCTGGATGAGATTCATATTAAGCAGGAAGTCATAAGAGTTCTTCCAGAGAAACTGGCGAGAAAGTACATTGCAGTACCTGTAAGACTGGATAACGGAGAACTCCTGGTGGCCATGAGTGACCCATCCAACTACTTTGCCATTGATGACATCCGTCTTGCGACGGGATACGTCATTAAGCCCGCAATTTCTTCTCAGGATCAGGTTCTGCGCAATATTGAAAAATACTATGACAAGGAAAAAGCCCAGAAAGCGGCAGAGGTTTTCCAGAGATCCGTTGTCATGTCTAGAAACCAGGTGGAAAAACTGGAGACAGAGCTCAATCAGGATGCACCTATTATCCAGTTCATCAACACAGTGCTGGAAAATGCCATTATCTATAAAGCCTCTGACGTGCACATTGAACCTGAAGATGCGGAAATAAGGGTTCGATATCGTGTGGACGGATTCCTTGAAGAAATTCTCCGTTCGGATATCCAGATCCTGGAGCCCGTTGTAAGCATCGTGAAGATCATGTCCAATATGAATATATCGGAAAAGAGAATACCCCAGGATGGAAGGTTTCTCTATCGAGCCAGCGGGAAGTTCGTGGATATGCGTGTCTCCATTGTGCCGACCATCTATGGAGAAAAGATCGTAATCAGACTGCTCAGCAAAGATGATGCCCTGCTGAACCTGTCCAGATTGGGGTTCAAGGAACGTGAGAATGAAATCATCCAGAGGACCATAAGAAAGCCTTACGGCATCGTTCTTATGTGTGGTCCCACCGGATCAGGAAAGACGACAACGCTGTACAGTTTCATCAACGAAGTCAATGATGTCCGAAAGAACATCGTCACCATAGAAGACCCGGTGGAATACAATCTGGAAGGCGTCAATCAGATGCAGGTGAACAACAAGATCGGATTCACTTTTGCCGATGGTCTGAGAAGCATTCTTCGTCAGGACCCTGACATAGTTCTTGTCGGGGAGATTCGTGACCAGGAGACTGCAGAGATTTCCATAAGAGCGGCATTGACAGGTCACCTGGTGTTTTCCACCATCCATACCAACAATGCGGTTTCCACCATTTCCAGACTGAAGGATATGGATATTCAGCCGTATCTTCTGGCTTCCACACTTGCAGGTGTCATATCACAGAGACTGGTCCGCAAGGTTTGTCCGGTCTGTGCGAAGAATGAGCCGGCATCTGCTCACGAGAAGAAGATCCTGGGCATCACAGAAGATGTGATGCTGAAGAAATCCGTGGGATGTCCCTCCTGCAATATGAAGGGATACAAGGGCAGAGTTGCGGTTTTTGAGGTGCTGGAACTGGATGATGAGATCAAGAGACTCATTGTGGAAGATGCGTCCGATCTTGAAATTGAAAGATATGCCATGAAATCCGGAATGGAAAGCCTCAAGGAATCCTGCGTATCCAAGGTTCTTGCAGGAGATACCACCATAGAGGAACTAATGAGAACAACACTGTAGGGGGATGGAGTATGCCGATTTATAAATATAGAGGATGGGATACCAATCGTCAGATGGTCAAAGGGACCATGCTTGGACCTGACCCCGTTACTGTAAATGAAAGAATCAGAAATCTGAATGTGACACCAATCAGTATAGAAGAGAAGGAAGAACCAAGAGATCTCTTCACCCCGAAAAAGAGATTCCGTGATCAGGAACTGGTGAACTTCTGCGGACATATGGCGCTGATGATCAGATCAGGGGTGAATATCATGCTGAGCCTTGAAATCCTGGAGCAGCAGTCCACTAACAAGGAAATCAGAAAGGTCTACGGGAAGATTCTGGAAAACGTGAGAAAAGGAGAGTCTCTTTCCACATCCATGGAAGCCACAGAAGATTTTCCTCAGCTTATCGTGGATATGGTGAAGGTGGGGGAGTCAACAGGGGAACTGGATAACATTCTTCTCAACATGGAAGAGTACTACCAGAGAGATATCGCCATCAGGAACAAGGTGAAGACTGCAACGGTATATCCTAAGATACTGGTAGGGGCTACGCTCGCAACGATACTCTTCTTTGTGTATTTTGTAGTGCCTTCCTTTGCGGATCTCTTCTCGGATATGGAAAACCTGCCTGTGGCCACCAGAATGCTGCTCGCCATGACCGGATTCTTCCAGAACAACACGCTTCTGATTTTCGGGATTGCGGTTCTGTTTGTCATCATGCTGATGATTCTCTGGAGAAATCCGAGATTTGTGATCTTCAAAGACAGTCTGCTACTGAGTCTTCCGGTCATAGGAATCTTAAGCAAGCAGGTGATCATTTCCCGTATGGCAAGAAGTCTAGGTGTGTTTCTTAAATCCGGTGTACCGGTGCTTGAAGCACTGGATTCCACGAAAAACATACTGAGAAACCGTCACCTCGAAAAGGGGTTTGATCAGGCTATCAGAAGAATCATCAACGGACTGACCATGTCTGATGCTTTTCAGGAAGAGAAGCTTTTTGATCCGATGGTCTATGGACTCATGAGAGTAGGACAGGAGACGGGGCAGCTGGATGAAATGCTCTACAAACTGGCTGCAATTTATGACAGAGAAGTGGAATATTCCCTGAATAAACTTGTGGCGAAAATCGAGCCTGTGATGATCATCATCATAGGAGGTGTGGTCGGATTCATCGTCATCGCGATCGCTGTTCCAATATTAAATATGTCTCAAGGGATCGGATAAAGGGGAGCAAGGAATGAAAGAACTTATCGTATATTTTTCGCAAAACAGAATAGATGCCTATTATCTGGAGAAATCAGGGAAAAGCCTGTCTGTACTGGACTACCACCGTTACAAGGATGATGAGACTTTTACGCAGTTTCTGAATAAGCATAAGATCAGATACGCAAGAGCAGTCATCGAAGACCGTGAGACTGTAGTCAAGAGCGTCACATCTCCTCTTCTATACAGTGAAGATGTGGAAAGCTTTGTATCAAACAACATCAATGAATACTTTGTGCTGGATCCCAACGATTTTGAAGTGGATTACCGGATCACATCCATCGACAGAAAACTGAAAGAGCTCCATCTGATGCTAAGTGCATCAAAGAAGGAGCAGCTGGAGGAAGTGAAAGCGCTCTTCAGGAGAAACAGAATCAGGCTGACAACGCTCTCTGCCATGCCTGGGCTTCTTATGAATATCGTGCAGAAAGAAGACGGAAAAGGCATAGCCATAGTTAGAGTAGTGGGTAGTTCAGCCTGGATTCATATTGAAAGAGAAAAGAATGTTTTTCTTCATACCGCATTCGATTACGAGGAATCGGAAGGGAAACCTACGGAGGCCACCCTTGAAAACATGGGCTATTATCTGAATTTCTATTCCAGACAGTATTTCGGGGAGACCATCGATAAAGTCATTGTGCAGGCGGAGAGACGCTATGAAGAAGGACTGAAGGAATCCATGAAGTCCATCTATGAGGGCGAAGTCGGTTCTCTGGATCTTCCAGTATATGCGGCAAAGGACAACAGCTTATCCGGCAGTGTTCAGCCTGAAGAAGCATGGCTTCTTGGTGTCTATCCGGCAAACAGACTGATCTACAACAAGGAAATCAATTACGCGGCACCACGTGGTCAGTATATCAGATCGAATCGAAGAAACAGTGCCATCAGACTGGTCAGTGCATTGCTGCTTGTAACCATGCTGATTCAGGGAGGTTTTGTTCTTCTGGAGAAGTACATGAAATCCTTCTATCATACCGAACTGGTAGAAGTGCCTGAAGATCGTATTGCTGAGGTGAATGAGATTCTGAGAAAAGTCACAGCCAATGAAAAAGAACTACAGATGAAAGCGGACATGCTTCGGAACATTTACGCAGAGAACACTGACTACATCGGATATCTTACTGCGCTCAGTGAAAGTCTGCCCAGAGAAGCAAGGATTGATTCCATCAGCATACACAAGACAGGCATCGATGTGAGCTTCTACTTCGGTAATGAGGACAGTCGAACGCTGGATGCAGCCAGGGTCGTGCTGGCACTCAACAGTACAGGACTCTTCGAACCGGTGAAAGTAAGCGGACTCAGCATGGACAACACGCAGGAGTACCTGCAGCTCAATGTGGTCTATAAGGCCGAGGAACCCATGCTGCCCGAAGAAGCGGACGGTGGAAGTGACGGTGAAGCAGATGGATTGTAGAATGAGACGACTAATACCAGTAAAGGGAGGCTTCTGCTATGGAAAGGCTTAAAAACGAGACATTTCAGATTAAGCTTCTTATCGTGCTGCTCTTCCTTCTTCTGAACATTGCGCTCATATTTTTTGTAGGCATACCCAGAATCAGCAGTGTGGATGATGTAGCCATGGAACATGATGAGAAGCTCCTGAGAGTGGAACTCATGCTGGCCAATGAAAGAGCCATCGATGAGAAGGAAACCAGAATCGAACTTCTTAAAGCGGAAGTGGAAGGCTTCGAGGAGATGGTTCCAGACCATGTGGACTATCCGCAGGTCATTCATGATTTCTATACCTATTCTCTGGACCAGGAAGTGGAACCGCTTTATCTGTCTTTCAGTGATGCGGCTCTGATCGAAGAAACTGGTGAGACCGAAGAAGATGAGAACATGGTAGAAGAGGAAAAAGATATCCTTTCTGCACTGACGCTGAATTTTACCGCCAGGGGAAGCAGCGCAAAGATCATGAAATTTCTTGAGGATCTGGATGACATTTCGCCTCTGGCCTTGACGGTGGATAATGTATCCCTTTATAACAGCGAAGACGGAGCGCTTCGCGCTGATGTCACATTCAGGCAGTATGTAAGAGGACTGGCATCATCAGACATACCTTATGAGGAGTACAGTTTTTATGTAGACAGCGTCGGATTTTCCGACCTTGCATCCTTGTTTGAAGTCGGGACAGGCCTGCAGAGGGTAGAAGAGGAGCCGGATCCGGCAGACAATGAAGCGACTGAGGAAACCGCTGCACCTTAATGGCGGTGGTGATGACTGAAAGAACGGCTTTCAAAAACCAGATGTTAAGAGGAGTCTTCTTGCAGAAAGAAGGCTCCTCTTGAAAATAGTCATCAGAAGGATTCATATCCCAGCTTAATGCATGACGGATACACTATAGAAGGTGCTGATGAAAATTATGAAGTATATTATCCATATAAGATTGAATGGATAGAATGAATAAATTATAATAATATAATAAGCATCATTAATATTTTAACAAGCTGAGGTTGATTCAGTGTCATGTGTTCACAACATGACCGGATATATCGGGAGGACAGAATGGAAAGAGCAGATCTTACTACCAGTTTCACGTATAAGAATATAATGGATTACTCAAGTACAATGATTCAATCCGTTGATTTAGAGTGTAATCTCATCTATACCAACGAAGCCTGGAGAGATACTCTGGGTTATTCTCCTGCCCAGGTTGAGCGCAGGAGCTTGTTTTCTGTTCTCAGCAGTAAATCCCATAAGACCTACCAGAATATCATGAGCATGGTCAGAAGCGGGAAAGAGCCTGGTAATCAGGATCTGATCTATCTGATGAAGAGTGGAAAGGAAACCGTGCTTTCCGGAATGATTTCTCTCATGAAAGACCATGAAGGAGAAGTTATCGGTACAACGGGTTTTCTCAAACTGTCGGCCTATATCGATGAGCCGTTTGATATGAAGATTCCCGATCGTGGCATAGAGCAGAGAGCACACTCCGTAGTAAAGGACATGAAAACCAAGTATGGCAGTGATATGCTCATGGGACTGGAGGACCTCGAAAGCCCCATCAACCGGTTTCTGGACTCCATCTATGATCTGGTCTTCTTCAAGGATGTGGATGGTTACTACAGGGGATGCAACAACAATTTCGCTGCACTGCTGAATCTTCCGAAAGAAAAAATCATAGGCTACACAGATTATGATCTGTATCCGGATGCCATAGCAGATTTATTCAGAGAAAAGGATGCACTGATTCTCAAGGATCTGACCCCACGTAAAAACGAAGAATGGGTTACGCTTTCGGATGGAACCAAGAGCTTTCTTGAAACGCTGAAGACCCCTTACTGGGGACCGAATAATGAACTCACCGGTTTTCTGGGCATCAGTCGAGACATCACAGAAAGAAAACTTGCGGAAGATAAACTGGCGGAAAATGAAATGTGGCTCAACATCTATTTCACCCAGTCCAACAATGCGAAGTTTTTTCTGATGCTTGATCACCCGGTATCCTGGAAAGAAGTTCCGGAGAACAATCGGGATCAGGTGCTGAAAGAGATCTGCAGGAATCTGAAAATCAACAGAATCAATCCCGCACTTCTGGACCTGTACGGCATTACGGAAGAGGAGATCAGAAATGAGAAAGTGCCGGCAAGTATTCTGTGTGATCCTGAGGAAGGCATAGAAGAACTGAAAGCTCTTCTTGATCAAAGCAACCTGAGGGTTGTGTTCGAGAAGGAAAGGAAGGACGGAAAAGAGATTGCTATCGCCGGGGACTACATGTGCCTGTATGATGATCAGGAACACCTCATCGGTATCTTCGGAAATCATAGAGACATCACGAAAGAGGTTCTTTCTGAAAAAGAGACGAAAGAGAGAGAGCTGTATTTACGAACTGTCCTTGAAACCACGAGAGACGGTTACTATGCACTGGATGAAGAGCTGAAGATCATCGACGTCAATGAAGCCTACTGCGGTATGTGCGGGTACACAAAAGAAGAACTCATCGGGATGAGCATCATGAAACACACCATCATGGAAGATGCCAAGAGCGCCAGAGAAAAAGCGCAGAGAATCTATGAAAGGGGTTCTGAACTCTTTGAATCGCGCCACAGGAAAAAAGATGGAACAATCTTCGATGTGGAAGTTTCCGTTTCCACACTGGAAGGAAAAGAAAGAAAACTCATCCATTTCATAAGAGACATCACAGAAAGAAAGCAGCTGGAAAGTTACTTCCTCATTGAAAAGGATCTTTTCAAAAACACGATCCATTCTGCTGCGGATGCTGTGATATCGACAGATTCCTACGGCAATGTCGTCATCATGAACAATATGGCTGAAACCTTCACGGGCTGGACTCAGGAAGAAGCCAAAGGAAGACCTCTGGAAGAGGTACTCCATATCCATGACCAGCATGGAAATCATTTCACAAACATAGCCCGGGAAAGCATGAGAAGCAGAAACAAGGTGGAGCTGGTGGAAGATTACAGACTCCTCACAAAGGGACATGAAGAAGTGTTCATCGAGCTCAGTGCAGCACCGATTACTGGCAGTGAGAATGAGATCATCGGTGCAGTGGTCATCTTCAAGGACATCACAAGAAGGCGAGAGGAAATGAAGAACATCGAAGACCTCAGCTATCGCGATGCCCTGACGGGGCTTTTCAACAGAAGGTATCTGAATGAAGCCGTGAAAAGCATCAGCGATATCCTGAGCCTTCCCCTGACGGTGATGGTGGTGGATGTCAACGGGCTGAAGCTCACCAATGACGCATTTGGTCATGCCACAGGAGACAAGCTTCTGAAAGAGGTTGCGACAATCATCAAGGAAGTCACAAGACAGGAAGATGTGGTCTGCAGAACTGGGGGAGATGAATTCATCCTCCTTCTTCCCAACAGCGACAGAGCACAGGCCAAAGCGCTGAAGGACAGAATCGTATCTCTTGCGTCCAAGACAAAAGTGGACTCGCTTTCCGTATCTCTTGCCATAGGATATTCCGTCATGAGAAGAGCAGAGGAAGATTTTGATGACGTATTCACGGAAGCGGACAACAACATGTATCGAAATAAGCTGAGATACGGGCAGACCATCAAGAGAAAGACCATTGACAAGCTGCTCAATAAACTGAACAGGAAGAATCATGAAATGTTCCAGCACAACAGAGAAGTGACGGAATATGCTGAGAAGCTGGGCATGGCGATGGGTCTCAAGGAGAATGTGATTGAAGACCTCAGACTGGCGGCTAGACTTCATGACATCGGGAAAGTCATGGTGTCCAAGGATATACTTCAGAAAGCCGGAAAGCTTACCGATAAAGAAATCAGCCAGATCAGAAAGCATTCTGAAATCGGATACCAGCTGCTGAAAGAAGTGGATGACTACAAGCATCTGGCTGAAATTGTACTCAGTCATCACGAATGGTACAACGGAAACGGATATCCCAGAAAACTGAAAGGGGAAGAGATTCCTCTGCTCTCCAGAATCATTGCGGTGGCAGATTCCTATGAGACCATGACAGGAATCAGAGGATACAGAACTTCCATCACCAAGGAAGAAGCTGTAGCGGAACTGAAATCCTGTGCAGGTACGCAGTTTGATCCTGTGATCGTTGACCTGTTTGTGGATCAGGTGTTAGGGTGAGAAAGACCATTGAAGCGGGAGGTAGAAGATGAATACGGAATTCGGTTCAAAGAGAAAGCATAAAGCCTCCAGCAAGGGGTTCACACTGGTGGAGGTGCTCATAACAGTCGCCATTACAGCGATCATCATGGGCGTCATAGGCACACTGTTTTTCAGTGGCGCATCCACCTACAGCACAGGATCCAGGAAAGCATTTGTTCAGAATGATACAAGGCTCGGTATGGAGCTGATTCAGAACGAAATCCGTTATGCCAGAAAACTGAATCTGCTGGAAAACGGCTTTGATCCGGAAACAGCAGGAGAAGGAAATGATCTGAGCTATATCTCCTTTCAGGAAACAGAAAAAGATGCCGGTAAAATCGTGATATTCAAAGACAACGGAGATGATTTTCATAAAGTGGTCTTACCAGGACAATACAGCAAGGATTCTTTTTTCGGAATCGCTGACAATGATACGGAAAACGGGAAGATTCTTCTGGAGCTTCATCTGAGCGGACTGTATAACGGCAGTGAATCTGTCCTGACCACCAGCATCAATCTCCTTAACATGTCTTCATCGGGCACCGGTATAAACCAGGACGATGCAGTGCTTCCCGAGCAGTCGCTGACAATCGAATATTTGAAATAATCGTGAATAGAGCCCGATGTTCATTATCTGGCTCTATTTTTGTAGTATGCTTAGTATAGTAAGATTTCTGATTCTGGTCTGGTTCAATACCAAGAAAAAGGAGAACGTGATTATGAACGAAAAAACACCATCCACTCCGATTAAGATTCTAGTAGTCGTAACCTATGCCATCATGATCGTAATGAATGCACTGGCCAATATTCTGCCCATCAACGGCAAGGGAACTGGAGAGGTATCCGATTCCTATCCCAATCTCTTTGCTCCGGCTGGAATCACTTTCAGCATCTGGGGTGTGATTTATTTTCTGCTGGCCTTATATGTCTTATATCAGATGGGCGTACTGAAAAGCGGTACAAGAGATGGAAACAGAAATCTCCTGACTCGAATCGGAATCGTGTTTTCCATTTCTTCCATAGCCAATGCGTTGTGGATTCTCACATGGCATTATGATCAGATACTGTTATCCACTTTCCTGATGCTTGCGATTCTCGCTTCCCTCATCGGCATCAACTTCATGACGAAAAACGCCGTATTAAGCGGAAGAGAAAGACTCTTCATCCGATTGCCGTTCAGCGTGTATTTCGGATGGATCACCGTAGCCACCATAGCCAATGTGACAACACTTCTGGTGGATATCGGATGGAGAGGATTCGGGATTTCAGAATCCATATGGACCATTCTCATCCTTGCAGTCGGAGCCGTCATTGGAATCACAACCATGTTCTCTTTCCGAGACATGGCATATGGACTGGTGCTGATCTGGGCATATGCAGGGATTCTCTATAAACATATCAGCCCTGACGGATTTGACAGAGAATACATTTTCGTCATCATCGCGGTGTCCATCTGCATATTCCTCTTTGTCATGGCGGAAGGGTACCTGTTCTTTTCAAAGAAGAAGAAATCCTGACCTGTCCGAAAGAATCGTATTTATCCAGAAAGGGCATAGAAGAGGCCATCTGCATCACGGCCATGATGCAGATGGCTTTTCGCGTCAGACTGGAAATGATCCCATATGAAATATCATTTCGATAAAATACAGAGCTGATATTATCATTTGGATAAAATAATCACAATGTAAACGAAATCTGTTTAGGATTTAGGATTTATAGCAATTAGGTACTCTTATCCGCATCAGGACGAAAAATCGTCACCTGACCAGAAAGTTCATTGTGAATCAGTCAAGAAAAACCCGATTTCGTTGCAATGATATTGTTTACATACAGTGGCTTTAAGGGATGACGGCGTTGAACATCCCGGTGATTAAGGTATAATTAATTCATTAGAAACAGTAAAAAGGGGTGCTTTGTGTGATACAAGATATCAGAATCGAATTAAGAGAAGACAAGAGAGAAAAACCGCAGGACATGAGTAAAGTGAAATTCGGCAAGACTTTCTCTGACCATATGTTCCTTATGGACTATGACAGCCAGAAAGGATGGCATGATGCCAGAATCGTTCCTCATGGTCCTATTCCAATGGACCCAGGCGCAATGGTATTCCATTATGCTCAGGAGATTTTTGAAGGTATGAAAGCCTACAGAACAGAAAGCGGAGCGATTCAGTTCTTCAGACCATTCGAAAACATCAGAAGAATGGCAAGATCCGGGGAAAGAGTCAGCATGCCTGCTGTGGATGAGGATATGTTCATGGAAGCGCTGAAGAAACTTGTGGAAGTGGACAAGGACTGGGTTCCAAGTGAGGAAGGTACCTCTCTTTATATCAGACCGTTCATGATTGCTACAGATGTAGGTCTTGGCGTACATGCTTCAGACAGCTACCTGTTCTGCATTCTCACCTGTCCGGTTGGAAGCTACTATCCGGAAGGAATCAATCCGATCAAGATTCTCATAGAGGATCAGGATGTAAGAGCAGTACGCGGGGGTACTGGTTACGCGAAATGCGGCGGAAATTACGCGGCATCCATCCGAGCATCTGTAAGAGCCGGAAAGAAAGGCTTCTCACAGGTTCTATGGCTTGATGGAGTGGAAAGAAAATACGTGGAAGAAGTCGGTGCCATGAACATCATGTTCAAAATCGACGGAAAAATATACACACCGGAACTGAACGGATCCGTTCTTCCTGGTGTAACAAGAAAGTCAAGCATCGAGCTTCTGAAGTCCTGGGGATACGAAGTCATCGAAAAACTTGTGAGTGTCGATGAGCTTGTGGAAGCTGCGAAAACCGGAAAGCTGGAAGAAGTCTGGGGTACAGGAACAGCTGCAGTGGTGACGCCGGTAGGCTGGCTGACCTATAAGGATGAAACTTTCGAAGTGGAAGGCGGGAAGATCGGAGAAGTCACGCAGAAGCTCTATGACGGCCTGACAGGCATTCAGTGGGGTAAGATCGAAGATACTCGTGACTGGACCGTGAGAATCTAGAAATTCAAGGATTACAAAGAAAGCTTCATGTTCTCATATTGGAGAAACATGAAGCTTTCTTTTGCTCTCTTGCGTTTGAAACGTCTGGTGTTTCATTCATCCTCTTCTTCTATGGCAGTTGGAATGTGAAAATAATAATACTAGATAATTGCTGTTGCCTTCAGACTGGGATTCATGACCAGATCCAGCTGTCCGTCATACATGGAGATATATCCTTCATAAAGGAGTTCCATGTTTTCTACGCTGTAGAGATCATCTGGTGAGATCAGTTCCGGTTCCTTGTCGATATCATAGATTTTACTGTTGATCAGTATTTCTGATATGAACTGGGAACAGAAGTAATGGTGTTTTCTCTTCAGTGGAATACCCAGCTTTGCCCCTACAAGACCGATGAGGTTGTAGTGATACTTGTCGGCTTCATTCTGGAACTTAGCCAGTTCCTTCATCAGAGAATAGTACTGAAGCTCCGTGACTTTCACCTTGTAGATGAGGCACCTTGATTCAGTGAACTTCTCATAGACACCACCTTTGAGGTTTTCTTCGACAAAACCGCCTGAAAAAGGGTTGTCCGGGTTCCTTCTGCCGAAGGAATACATTCTGGTGAAGGTGTCATCAAAGCTGATGGATGCATGAACGTATTTCATATCGGAAAATGTTGCGATGACACGTGACAGCCATGTACCGGTTTTCGTGAAAACAAGATAAATATAATATGATTCCATTTCAGTCTCTTCCTCTCATTATGTCCTTGTACTTTCCTATTCTAATTCGTAAATCTTATTACTTTATGAGTATTTCCTGATATATTTATTTGATTAAGGAAGCACATCTTATTATAGTCTGCTTTCTCTGAATTGGGAACACATATTTTCTCATTCCATCTTTGGAAGTTCATGTGGAATAATTCTTCCTGATTATTGCCCTGCATCTGCATGAAATCAGAAATAATGAGAGAAAATCACAGGAAAGTTGCCGTTTTTGATTACAATTCGTGGTATGATAATAGAAAAGTTAGAAAATTTGGAGGCCAATAGATGGTAGAAGAAAAACGGTTTGCAGTCCTCATCGATGCAGATAATGTTTCAGCAAAGTACATCAAGTACATATTCGACGAAGTATCCAATTACGGAGTATCTACATACAAAAGAATCTATGGAGACTGGACGTCACCAGGCACAGCATCATGGAAGGATATCCTTCTCGCCAATTCCGTTACCCCTGTGCAGCAGTACAGCTATACGGTAGGGAAGAATGCGACGGACTCAGCCATGATCATCGATGCCATGGATATTCTCTACACAGGATATGTGGAAGGATTCTGTATTGTATCCAGTGACAGTGATTTCACGAAACTTGCCTCGAGATTACGAGAATCCGGCATGCTTGTAGTGGGTATGGGCGAAAAGAAAACGCCAAAGCCATTCATCGCCGCCTGTAACCAGTTCAAGTATCTTGACGTTCTGCTGGCTTCCGATGAAAAGAGCAAGCGAGAAGAAGAGGAAAAAGCTTCTCAGCTTGAAAAAGAGAAGAAGGAAATTCAGGCTCAGCCAGGCACCAACGGGAAGAAGCCTGCCAAAACGGATAAAGTGGATGACCAGAAGAGCATGACGGATATTGAAGTCATCAAAGCCACCGTGCTGAAAATGATGAATGAAGTGGAAGCCCAAAGCATGAATATGGGTGAGATCGGAAACAGACTTGTGAAGCGATATCCTGATTTCGATGTCAGAAACTACGGGGACACCAAGCTATCCAAGTTCCTGAAGAAATTCGACTTCCTGGAATTCAACACCAAAGGCAAAGACGGCACTTCCATGTGGGTTTCTCTGAAAGGGGAAGGAAAAGATGCTCCAGAGGAAGAAACAGCTCCACAGCAGCCGAAACGAAGAACCTACAGAAGAAAACCGAAGAAGATGAAGTAAATATAGGAAGGTGCCGGAGACCTGTTTCTGGCATCTTTTTCTGATTTGAGAGAAAAGAAGGAACAATCGTAACAATTTTTCATAAACAGTAAAAAAATGCTATACCTGACTGAAGTAATTTGTTATAATTAAAGGGCAGCAAAACTGCCTATGGGAGGATAACTCAGCTGGGAGAGTGCCACCTCGACAAGGTGGAAGTCGCAGGTTCGAGTCCTGTTCTTCCCACCATAGGATCTGAACGATTATCGTTCAGATCTTTTTTTCTTTCATTTACTATGAATCCTGATATTTAATAGTTTCGAAAGATAAGGTATGATGAGACCATGAAATGAATTGGGGGGCAATCAGGAATGAAATGCAAATATACAATTGAAACACTCATAGGTGAACTGACGGTTCTGGAGAATGACGGCAGGATTACGGATCTTCATTTCGGTAAAGTTTCCATACTGGGTATGGTAGAGAAAAAGACAGAACTCATTGCAGAAGTGGAAAAACAGATCAATGAATATTATCAGGGCAGTAGAGAAGAATTCGATATCCCTCTTCGCATTGAAGGCACACCCTTCCAGAAAAAAGTATGGGAAGCCTTACGAGAAATCCCCAAAGGGGAGACCAGAACCTATGAAGACATCGCCATGGCAGTGGGAAGTCCCAAGGCTTCTCGAGCCGTGGGTATGGCCAACAACAGAAATCGCATTCCGGTGATCATACCATGCCATCGAGTCATCGGAAAGAACGGGAAGCTGGTAGGGTTTGCAGGTGGACTCGATGTGAAGGAAAAACTGCTGGAGATGGAGAAAAAAAGCAGATAAGGATTGGCGCTGTAGTAAAATATGAACAGAAGATAACAGAGGTTTCACTATCATTTCACTGAAACGTTAAAGAATGGTCTTATATTAACGATACAGTAATAGGTGACAACAGAACAATTATTAATAAAGGAGTGTTATCTTTTGAAAAGACTAGTTGGAACATTTAGAACAGAAGAAGAAGCGATTCTGGCCATCAATGATCTGAAAGAGATGGGCCTGGATCCCAGAGAGATATCCGTGGTCACCAATGAACCTTATGCGTACAAGACGATTAAAGGGTCCATGGATGCAGAAGGAAAAGAGACGATTGTAGTCGGAGATTTATATCATGGTAGAGGAGTCCACGAATTCGTCGGTTCTCTGACCCATTACGGTATTCCGGAAGAGAATGCTGTGGTCTACAGAGACAGACTAAATGACGGTAACATCCTTGTATTCATCGGTGTGAATGATGAAATCAGAAACCATATCGAAAATCCAGGCACCTACCGAGCGCCAGATCTGTTCATAAACGACATTAGAACACCCGGCACCTATTCCATCACGAAGCGGTTCAAGGAAGATCCGGATAACCCTGGCACCTATGTGGCACTGGATTACGGCTACAGAAAAACCACACCTGGAACCTACGAAGATCCTTCGGTTCGCGATGAAATCCTGACACCAGGATCCATTACAGAAGACGATGTGATCCATCCGCCACACCATATGGAAAAAGTGGATGAAGACTGAGAGGAATCCGTAGAGCGTTCCATTTCTCTGGATGAACGAGAACTGGAAGACTATGCGGACCTGGATAAAGTGAACAGGAATGTTCCGGAGGAGGAAGAGGATCCGCTGGACCCAGGATTCCACCTTCATTAAAGACTGAATAACCCGAAGAGAGGAGAAATCCTCTCTTTTCTTCTCCTTCTGGTAATCGATTGCAATTATTCGTATTTTCCAAATTTTTATCTTGAAATTAACATTTATCATTGAAATTGAGATAAAATAGAAGCATATTGGAGAAACGATGAATCAATGTGCAAATGGGGGGATAAAGGATGCAGAGGACACTGATGCTGAAGGAAAAAGGTCTTTTGGATGATCGCGGTAAGATGATGGAGGAAAAGAAGATGATGCAGGAGTTTCTGGCACGTCATGCCGGGAAAAAGAATCTTCTGGTCATTCGTACTTCGGCTTACAAGGATGAGGTGATGGAAGAGCTGCTCTCTTTCAGCGAAGATACGAAAAGAGAGCTCATACTTCTCAGCGGAAAAGAGATTACCCCTGAGAATATAAGAGACCTGACAAGGAAAAAAGATCAGCCGATACTCATCGGCATCAATGAACTGAGCAGCGCCAGAAATCTGGGAACCACCGAAGAGGCGGCGGTCTACAGAGCGATCATCAATATGGCGGATACCGGTAATGAAGAGTTCGGACTTCATCCAGACAGTTCCTTTGTTTTTCTTGCCGAAGAAGAATTTCCGAGTCATGAACTGGCCACAGTGAGTCTTACCTGGGCATATGAGACGGCATTTCTGGACTGCAGGGATTTCAGAAGCAAAGTCATGGATCACATGAAATCCTACAAGGAGAAGTCTTTAAGAGTGAAGGAAGAGGTAAGCCATAACGGTAGAACCTATAGTCATATTCTGCCTGAAAAATATTACGAGATGAATTTTTCCCGTGAAGTCAAAGAGAAGCTTGTGGGCTCCAAATATCTTTCTTCCATCCACTGGCACAGATATTCTCATCATCTGAACTCTTCTCAGGTCATGGCGGTGAATTTCTTCTATCCTCTACTGCGCTACAGGGAACTGGACACACTGCTCGGTCTCATGGGGATGGAGGATGAGATCATCTACGATCCTTCGCATATTTCCTTCTCCAAGATTTCAGAAATCGAAAATACCCAGGGAAGGAAAACCTGCTTCGATTTCTATTTCAAGCTGAAATCCGGAAAGGACGTCTATGTCGTGGCCAAATACACCGAAGGATGCTATGAAAGAGCTCTGGATGAGGATTATCTCAGAAAGTATGAGGAAACCTACAGACCGCTTCTGGAGCAGTCTGAGATCATAAAAGAAGAACACAAGAATCAGAAGGTGTTTCTGGAAAACTACAGCTGCATGAGAAATCTTGTGCACCTTTCCAGGGATAGTTACCTCCTTGTGATCTATCCAAGAGAAAACTGGAAGGTAAGAAGCAAAGCCCTCACGGCAGAAGAGAAGATTCTGAAGGATGATTTCAAGGGGCATTATCTTCCGGTGGTTTGGGAAGATCTGCTGGAGCTTCTCATTGAAAAAATGAAAAACAATGATGTGGCGCGTTTTTACGAATCCTGGTTCAAAGACAAGTATTTCAGATATTAGCAGGAAGTTCTGTCTGAGAGGAGGACAACAGATGGATTACAATGGTTATCAGAATATAAGAAACTGGATCTATCGCAATGCCAGACCGCTGGATCTGGCCAGATGGGAATTTCATTTTGAGCACAGGGACAGTGAAGAAGTGCTGAAGATGCTTTCCTTTTATCAGAATGAGGACGGCGGTTTCGGTCATGGGCTTGAACCGGATTCATGGAATCCAGGTTCAACACCCATCACCACAAATCGGGCTGCGGAGATTCTGAGAGAAATCGGACACAGCAACAGGAAGCATCCCATGATTGTTGAAATGCTGAAGTATCTGGAATCCGGACAGGGGAAGAAAGGCCATAAGTGGCTGTTTTCAGTGCCTGAAAACAGCAGTTATCCCCATGCACACTGGTGGGAAACAGCAGGGGAAGGGACGATCACCCCGTTTAATCCCACTGCATCGATTCTGAGGTTCATTCTGGATTTCGGGGATTACAAGTCAGACCTCTATATGCTGGCTTTGAATGAGATGGAATCCATGAAAGAGGAATTCGTAAACGCGAAAGACCCATCCATGCATGATCTGATCTGTCTTGAAAGCATTCGAGCCTATCTGGATGAGGAGAGACTGAATAAGCTGGAGGCGAAGATCATAGAAAAAGACCCGGACAACTGGAAGGAGTATACCTGCAGACCTTCTGCCTTCATACGGGATGGCAGTCATCCTCTTCTGAAGCAGAAGGAGATCAAGGAGCTTCTCAGGATGGAGCTTGATGCGCTGGAACGATCCCTTCATTCAGACGGGTACTGGGAAATCAACTGGTCCTGGGGAAGTTACCCTGAAGCCTTCGCTGTTGCCAGAAACTGGTGGAGAGCAGATGTGACCATCAGGAATCTTCTTCTTCTGAAAGCCTTTGGCAGGCTGGAGGACCTGTAGTCATATAAGAGAAAACGGAATGAGGACATGAATTTCTGAGCGGTAAGAATTTCATGTCCTCATTCATCCTTCATGAAATCACTTCGATGCATATCTTATTGCGTGAGATCAGAACTCAGATCTCCTTGTGTGATCTGTTTCCATAGACTTTCCATAGAAACTGTACTGCTTTTGATCAGTCATGAATATGATATATATTTCAAATGTGAAATAAGAGAATTATGTATGCAATTAATAAACATTAGTCTTTTTACAAGCCTTATTATCAGGAAAATTTTCTTATTTCTTAAACATGTACGAACAGGATTGACAACGGTTTCACCTTTGGTTAAAATAAAGACGAACAATAAATTCATAGATTGTTCAAAAAAAGACAAATAAGGCGAAGAATAGCCATTTACTGAAATGAAAGTCATATCTGACCGGGCTGAGCTGGAAATGACTGAAAATTCTTTAAATGATTCTTTTTATGCGTTTATTTGTCAGATCAAGAGAGGGGAAAAAAGAATGAAAAAGAATCGTAAACTTGTCATCCTATCTGCACTGCTTTCCAGCATGATGTTACTCTCAATAGGCTGTTCTTCAGGAACAGACGATGGTGACAACGATGGTACCGTAGATATCGGTATTGTTCTTCCCACAAAAGACGAGCCAAGATGGGTCCAGGATGAAACCAGATTCATGGAAGCTCTAGATGAAACCGAATACTCTGTAGAGATTCTATTCAGCCAGGGATCTTCAGCAAAGGAAAAAGAAAATGTAGAGTCACTGCTCACAAAAGGAATCGATGTGCTCATCATCTGTCCACATGACGGAGATGCCGCAGCAGCAGCTGCCGATGCCGCCGCCGCAGAAGGCGTGAAAGTCATTTCCTATGACAGACTGATCACAGGAACAGACGCAGTGGACTATTATGTGACATTTGACTCCATCGCTGTAGGTGCAGCGCAGGGTCAGTATCTCATTGACAAAGCATCCGGAACAGACAATCCGCTGTATCTGTATGCTGGCGCAGCTTCTGACAACAACGCATTCCTGTTCTTTGAAGGAGCATGGAGTGTACTTCAGCCTAAGATTGCAGATGGAACATTTGTAATCAAGAATTCACCAGAAGCAGTAAATCTTCAGGATAAAGCGGAACTGACAAGAGACGAAATGTCCAAGATCATCGGTCAGATCACAACAAACTGGGATTTCAATGAAGCAAAGAACAAAGCGGAATCACATCTGACAGCAGCTACAGCAGCTGACAAGGGTGATGTATTTATACTGGCACCAAATGATGGTACAGCAAGATCCATTGCTGACACATTTGCAACAGACAGCGACGTTTCAAGTTTTGTGGTTACAGGGCAGGATGCTGAAATGGCTTCTGTACAGTACATCATCGACGGCAAACAGTCCATGACGGTTTTCAAGGATGTAAGAACACTTGTGAAAGACTCCATTGATATGGCAGTTTCCATCCTGAAGGGTGAAACACCTGGAACTACTGGAGCTTATGACAATAAGTCCAAGGAAGTTCCTGCAAAGCAGACAGAAGTTATTACTGTAGACCAGGATAACGTTAAAGCAGCGCTGATCGACTCAGGATACTACGAAGCTTCTGAATTTACCGGACTGGAATAACAGACAGTCTGAATTCAAATCTTAAATGATCATGATAGTGAAAGCCCCCAAAGGCTTTCACTATTTATGATATTGTGGGGAAACAGGGTTGAATTATCCTGATGTTTTCTGCACAGTAAGATGATTTACGCGAAACAGAGGAGAGGGATATATTATGGAGAAAGCCCTTAAGACAGACTACATTCTGGAAATGAAAAACATCACCAAGGAGTTTCCAGGCGTGAAAGCGCTGGACAATGTGAATTTCAAAGTCAAACGAGGTGAAATTCACTGTCTGGTAGGCGAGAACGGAGCCGGCAAATCCACACTGATGAAGGTTTTATCAGGCGTATGGCCTTATGGTTCCTATGAAGGAGACATTATACTTAACGATGAAATACAGAAATTCCAGGGGATACAGGATAGTGAAAAAGCTGGAGTTGCAATCATATATCAGGAACTGGCACTTATACCGGAACTTTCCGTGTACGAAAATATCTATCTGGGACATGAGATCAGAAAAGGCAGAGTCATCGACTGGAATGAAACCATCAAGATGTCCGGGGAGATGCTGAAAAAAGTAAGACTGAACGTCAATCCCGAAACGAAGATCAAGGAGCTTGGCGTTGGTAAACAGCAGCTCATCGAAATCGCCAAGGCCTTCAGCAAGAATGTAAGTCTCATTATTCTGGACGAGCCTACAGCAGCGCTGAATGACGATGACTCGGAAAATCTTCTGAAGCTTCTTCAGGAACTGAAGGAAGAGGGTGTGACGTCCATCATGATTTCCCACAAGCTGAAGGAAGTGATACAGATCGCGGATACGGTAACCGTATTACGAGACGGAAAAACAATCTGTTCCCTTTCCAAAGAGAAAGGTGAGATCTCGGAACCTGTTCTCATTCGAAACATGGTCGGTAGAGCCATTGATGATATTTTCCCGAAGAGACTGGTGAAAAATATCGGCGAAGTCACGCTTGAAGTAAGAAATCTTAATGCAGTGAATCCCAAGAACGGGAAACAGGTGCTGAAGAACGTCAGCATTCATACGAAAAAGGGAGAAGTTGTGGGTATAGCAGGGCTCATAGGCGCAGGTCGAACAGAACTGGCCACCAGCATCTTCGGCAATCCCAAAGGATTCAGGATGGATGGGGAAATAGTTCTCAATGGTGAAGTCATGAACTTTCATCATCCCAAGGATGCCATCAAAGCAGGCATCGCCTACGTCACTGAAGATCGTAAAGCGGAAGGGCTCATTCTTCTTCAGGACATCAAACACAACATTTCCATGGCAAACCTCAAAGCCATTTCCAGCAGAGGGGTTGTCAATGAGAATGAAGAAATCAACGTGGGAGAATATTACAGAAAATCACTGAACATCAAGACTCCTTCTGTAGAACAGCTCACAAGAAATCTCAGTGGTGGAAATCAGCAGAAGGTATCCATTGGAAAATGGCTTAACACGAGACCTCAGGTACTTATTCTAGACGAACCGACTAGAGGAATCGATGTAGGTGCGAAGTTTGAAATCTACACCATCATCAACAGTCTGATTGCAGAAGGCATGAGCATCATTATGATTTCCTCGGAGCTTCCCGAAATACTGGGCATGAGTGATCGCATCTATGTGGTGGCAGAAGGAAAGATCACTGGTGAACTTGGTGTGGAAGAAGCCACTCAGGATAAGATCATGGAACTTGCGACAGTCTGAATAAGTGGAGGAGGAAAAAATATATGGAACTTTTAAATGATCTTAAAACCATGCTGAAAAAGAACATCAGAGAATACGGCATGTTCATTGCGCTGTTTGCCATCATGCTTGTGTTTTCCATTCTGAGTGATGGAGTATTCATGTCTCCCAGAAACATCAGTAATCTGATCAACTCCATGGGATACATTGCAGTGCTTGCTGTAGGTATGACGCTGATTCTGGTCATCAAGCACATCGACCTTTCCGTAGGATTTGTGGCAGGATTTCTAGGTGCTGTGGCAGCTACACTGCTTGTGTCATACAATCTGCCGGTACTTGTCGTGATTCCAGTCGTACTGCTGCTGGGTGTCCTCATAGGACTCTTCAACGGCTTTCTGGTTGCGAAGCTGCAGATTCCTGCTTTCGTTGTAACACTGGCGGGAATGCTCATATTCAGAGGAGCGTTGCTCCAGGTTACTTCAAGAACCGGAACCATCATTGTTCCGAATCAGTTCTTCAACAACATCGGTGTCGGATATATACCGGATCCTTTCAAGCTGATTCCAGGTTTTCATACCCTGACGCTGGTTCTCGGTGCGCTTTTCATCGTGTATTATATCTGGTCCCAGTTTAAAAACCGAAGGAATAAGCTCAAGTACAATTTTGAAGTGGTGCCCATCAAGATCTTCTATATCAAGATGGTTTTCGTGTCCTTTCTCATAGGATACGTCACATACATCCTTTCCGATTACAACGGGCTTTCCTGGACCGTGGTCATCGTACTCGTCGTGGTGGCGATCTATCATTTCGTGACCACAAAAACGGTTCTGGGAAGACATATCTATGCGGTGGGTGGAAATGATGAAGCAGCGAAGCTCAGTGGAATCGATGTGAAGAAAGTCACGCTTTTCGTTTTCGCATCCATGAGTATGCTGGCAGCCTTATCCGGAATTCTTTTCACTGCAAGACTTCAGTCCGCCACCGTAACAGCCGGTACCGGATTTGAACTGGATGCCATCGCATCCGCTTATGTCGGAGGCGTTTCCGCAGCGGGTGGTGTGGGCAGAGTCACAGGGTCCATTATCGGAGCCCTTGTCATGGCTTCACTGACCAGTGGTATGAACCTTCTTAATGTTGGGGCATCCTATCAGTACATCATAAGAGGTGCCATTCTCATCCTTGCAGTCATCTTTGATGTACAGACAAGAAACAAGAGCAAATAAGGATGGAAGAAAGAGAATAAAAGAGTGTAGATGAATAAACAGAGACCGGAAATCCATACGGATTTTCAGGTCTCTGTTTTATTCTTTCTATGATTAGTTCAGGTTCATGATTCAGAAACATCCTGTCATCTTCTGGGAATCTTCCAGATTCTGAAGAAACGGGAAAACTGTGTTGCTGAGACGACGACTTTATGTTCCTGGTTGTTCTCTTCCGTGAAAATATACCCGGAACCCATCTGTTCAGTGAATGCATATCCTTTGAGAACCGGAAGGGATGAAAGGAGTGCCTCATCCGCACCCGTTTCAGAAATATAGTAGAGCTGCTGAGCGTCCTCATCATACTGCAGAAAATCCTCGTCACTGAACGCGAGTCTCAGAGCTCCTGATAATACAGAAACTGTGTGATCTTCCTGCGTCAGCAGTGGCTTTGCTCCTATCAGAAGAAATACCGCCATAAGAAGCAGCAGAGAGAAGAGCAGGGTTCTTTTTTTCATGCACATCACCTCCATGACCGATAGGTTCATTATAACAGCGGTGTCTGAGAAAACTGGAACAAAACCATTACATTCCACGTGTTGATGGAAAGTGGAGAACCTGCGCTATTCTAAATGAGTCGTCTTTTCGCTATAATGAAGTATAGATTAAGTGAAGAGTAGGAGATCGAAATGGAATACATGAAATTATTAGACAGCTGCACCCTCTGTCCCAGAAGCTGCAGCGTCAATCGCAATCAGGGGGAAATCGGATCCTGTGGAGTCTCAAGTGAGCTTCTTGTGGCGCGGGCAGCTCTCCATATGTGGGAGGAGCCCTGTCTGTCGGGTGAAAATGGCTCAGGTACCGTATTCTTTTCCGGATGCGCCATGGGCTGCGTCTTCTGTCAGAACCATGAGATCGCCTCAGGCAGAAAAGGAAAGTATATTTCCGTTTCGAGGCTGGCTGAAATCTTTCTGGAGCTGCAGGAGAAAGGGGCAAACAACATCAATCTTGTGACCCCGAGCCATTATGTTCCTCAGATCGTTATGGCCATAAAAGAGGCAAAGAAAAATGGTCTGTTTCTTCCTGTGGTCTACAACAGCAGCGGATATGAGAAAGTGGAGACGCTGAAACTCCTCGATGGGCTCATCGACATCTATCTGCCGGATTTCAAGTACATGGATACTGGAATCGCTTCGAGATACTCCAGGTGTGGAGATTATGAAGCGTATGCCAGGCCTGCCATAGAAGAGATGGTAAGACAGACCGGAGAACCGGTTTTCAGTGAGGAAGGCATCATGATGAAGGGAACCATCGTGCGCCATCTGAGCCTGCCGGGTTATCTTGATGACTCCAAGGATATTCTGACGTATCTTCAGGATACCTATGGGGAAAAGATCTTCATCAGCATCATGAATCTGTACACGCCCATGCTGACGCTGGATAACTACCCCGAACTGAAAAGAAAAGTGACAAAGGAAGAGTATGATGAGCTAGTGATGTTTGCAAAGCTCATCAGAATCAGAAATGCATTCATTCAGGAAGAAGAGACTCAGGATGAGAGCTTTATCCCTGTCTTTGATGGAGAAGGCGTATAAACCTGCATCAACATCAGAATCATAGGAAAGAGGGAGATCATATGGAACTTCTGAAAAAGCTGAAAAGAAAGAAAGAGGAAAAGCTGTATCTGCTGAATCTGCCTGAGATACTGGAACATCTGAGAGAAGAGTTTCAAAGCGTGCTGCCGGTGGAAGATACCCTGAAAGAGGAAGAAGCGGATTTCATACTGGCTTTTTTCCATACTCAGGAGGAAATAAAAGAGAGGCTGCCTCTCATAATGGAAAAGGTTCATGATGACACGCTGCTCTGGGTATCCTACCCGAAGAAATCATCCAGAAAGGTTACTTCGGACATCACAAGAGACAAGGGCTGGGAAGTGTTCGGTGAATACGGCTATGAACCGGTGAGCCAGATATCCATCAGTGAAGACTACTCGGCGCTGCGCTTCCGGCCACTGAAAGACATCAGAAGCTTCAGAAGAAACGAGAAGATGATTCTGTCGGAAGAAGGAAGAAAGAGAATAAGTGCGGAGAAGAAAGAAAAGGAACTGGACGGCAGGTAAAGAGAAAGAGGAGATGCAGCTGAAATGCACCTCCTCTTTCATTTCCTATGAGCCCCTCACGACTTATTTTTCTCCTGCTTCACAATCCTTCCAGGGTCGCTGATGATTTCAATGGTGGAGTGACTGACGCGAAGCTCTGTGGTGAGAAACCGCACTTCCTCTTTGATGTCTTCGATCTTTCTCTGACTGTCTGTGGTGACGAAAAGGGTGGCATTCATGGCGTTCTCCTCCCCGTCGATGGACCAGATGTGCAGATGGGTCACTGCATGAACATCATGGACCTTCAAGATGTCTTCTTCCAGTCTGTCCAGATCCACATGAGAGGGGACGCCTTCCAGGAAGATGTGCATGGTGCTGATGAAGAGCGGCAGTGTCTTCACAAAGATGAAGGCGGCAATGAGTAGAGATAGAATCGGATCAAGTATATACCAGCTGGTGTAACGGACCACGATGCTTACTGCAAGTACGCCCACCCAGCCCAGAACATCCTCCAGCATATGGACATTCAGCACTTTCTCGTTCTGACTGGTGCCTCTGCTTAAGAGCCAGGCCGCATACCCGTTCATGGCGATGGCAAGAACAGAGATGAAGAGCATGCCCTCTGCATTGACTTCTTCAGGTGCCAGCAGTCTTGGAATGCTTCTGGCGAAGATGAAGAGGGAACCTACAAGAAGGACCACGGCAGTGATCAGTGCACCCATGAGAGAAAATCTCTGATGACCGAAACTGAAGCGGTTGCTGGGCTCTTTTCTTGAATATCGCTGGAAAATCCAGGAAAGTCCAACGGAAACGGAATCTCCGAAATCATGTATGGCATCGGATAAGATGGCCATGGAGTTGAAGAGAAGACCGAAGACCACTTCAAAAATCGAGAAGAAGAGATTCAGGAAGAATACGATCTTGATGTTCTTCACGGACCTGTCGGGATTTCTGAAATCCACATCATGGCTGTGACCGTGATCATGACCATGACCTTTCTGATGCGTATGGGCTTCCTGAGCCATGAGTTTTTCCTTGTCTTTCGGATAGGCGATGACTTTCTCCTGAGCGAAGATGAGCCTGACTTCCTCATCTTTCATGTTTTCAGGAACGGTGATTTCCCGTTTTTCATAGTCCACGCGCACCTCTTCCCCGTGGGGAAGTTTTTTCAGCCTCTGTTCCAGTCTGTCTCCGCAGTCTCTGCAGTGGAGACTCTGCAGTTTATATACTCTCATGGAAATTACTCCTTCAGTGGTTTATTTTAGCACTTTCATTAGAATTATCTTATCACAGCTGAAAGTTCTTTTGCTATTCAATCCGGATGTTGTATGATAAATAAAAGAAGATTAGGAGAGAATCACCATGGGTAGTTCGAAGAAGGATCGGGAAATATTTGAATATATGCTGAAGGATCTTCTTCATCATGAAGAGGTGCTAAAGATGAAAGGCTTCATCCAGCACGGAGACCTTTCCACCTATGACCATGCTGTGAACGTGGCATGGACCAGCTACAGGCTTTCTAAGAAGCTGGGGTTGAAGGTGGATGACAGAAGTCTTCTTCGGGGCGCTCTCCTTCATGATTTCTATCTCTATGACTGGCATGTGAGAGACGAAAACAGGAAGAGATTCCATGGTTTCCATCATCCCAGGACAGCGCTTCGCAATGCGAAAAGACATTTCAGCGTCAATGAGATCGAAGAGGATATCATTCTGAAGCATATGTGGCCACTGACTCTGAAGTTTCCAAAGTATAGGGAGAGCTTCGTTGTCATGATGGCTGACAAGATCTGCAGCATAAAAGATACCCTCGGATTTGAAAACAGTGAAAACAGAGAACCCTAAAAGAATACATCAGAAGAAATGAAGCAGGAAGAAAAAGAAAAAATGCTTCAAGGAGGATAAATGACCATAGAATTCAGCAATGCGAAAATATATGTTCTGAATCATAAAGAGGATTTCAGGGACAGAATTCTTTCCTGGTATCAGTGGGAGAGAAGAACCATGCCTTGGAGAGAGGAGCCTCTCCCATACTACATCTGGCTGTCGGAGATCATGCTGCAGCAGACAAGGGTGGATACGGTGATTCCCTATTTTCATCGTTTCATCGGGAAGTATCCAGACATCAGAGCACTGGCGGAGTCCGATACAGAGGAGCTTATGAAATACTGGGAAGGGCTTGGTTATTATAACCGTGTCAGGAATCTGAGAAGCACAGCCATCCATCTGGTGGAAAACCATGAGGGAAGACTTCCGGAGACCTATGAGGAGCTGATCAGACTCAAAGGCATCGGAGAATACACGGCAGGAGCCATCGCCTCAGAAGCCTTCGGGGAAAAGGTGCCTGCAGTGGACGGGAATGTCTACCGTGTCATGGCGAGGCTTCTGGGGGTCAAAGAGGACATCAAGGAGAGAAAGACCCAGAAACTTCTGAAGGAAGCCGTGAGGGATCTTCTTCCGGATCAGCAGGTGGGGGATTTCAATCAGGGACTCATCGAAGTGGGCGCACTGATCTGCATCCCCAACGGAAGCCCCAGATGTGGTCTCTGCCCTGTGAAGAAATACTGCATCGCCTTCGAAGAAGAGATCCAGGATGAGATACCCAGAAAGAAGAAAGCCAAAGAGAAAAAAGTGGAAGAACGCACTGTGCTTCTTCTGGAACATGAAGGGACCTATGCCATCCGGAAGAGACCCGATGGGAAACTTCTTGGAGGACTCTATGAGTTTCCTCACGAAGAAGGTTTTTATGTGAAGGAGGAAGTGGAGGAGCTTGTGAAAGAAATGGATCTTGTGCCGCTGTCTATAGAACCTCTGAAGGACAAGAAATTTCTGTTCACGCATATAGAATGGAAACTGAAGGCTTATCACATCAAAGTGGAAAAACCAGGAGAAATGATGCTTTTTGAACCCAGGGAAACCATCCGGGAGAAATATACGCTGGCAACCGCCTTCAGAGAATATCTGGAGAAGCTGGATGAGGAAAATCAGCAGACTTTTCTCTAGATTGGAATCAGTATGCAATGTCAGATTTTCCGAGAAGGAATGGGAAGGAGGAGTGGAAAGATGCCGTTTAAGATTGTAAAGGGCGATATCACAGAAATGAAAGTGGATGCCATCGTCAATGCCGCCAACACCACCCTGAAAATGGGGGGAGGCGTCTGCGGCGCCATTTTTCTGAAGGCAGGTCCAGAAGAGCTTCAGAAGGAATGCGATGAGATCCATATGTGTCCTGAGGGAAGTGCAGTGATAACGAAGGGATACAGACTGAAAGCGAAGCACATCATCCACGCGGTGGGTCCCATCTGGCAGGGTGGACATCATCAGGAGGAAGCAAAGCTTCGAAGCGCTTATGAAAGCGCGCTGAATCTCGCTCAAAGCCATGATCTGGAGTCTGTGGCCTTTCCGCTCATCTCCTCGGGCATCTATGGCTATCCCAAGGAGGAAGCACTGAGAGTGGCCAGAGAAGCCATCACGGACTTTCTGGAAGACGCCGATCTTCTGGTGTATCTGGTGATCTATGATCAGAAATCTCTGAAGATCAGCGCGGAGAGAAGATCATCCATCGAGAAGTATCTACTGGAATACTACGAGCATGAACAGAGGAGAGGTCTTCTCAAAAGAAAGAGGGAGCTTCCTGAGTACTATGCGAACAGTACTCTGGAAGTGCCTTCCATGGCCAGTGAAGCTTCCATGGAGAGCATCTCGCTGGAGGACTATTTCGAAAAACTGGAGGAGACCTTTTCGGAAAGACTCTTGAAACTCATCGACGAAAAAGGGTATACCGATGCACAGGCCTACAAGAAAGCGAACATATCAAGACAGCACTTCTCCAAAATCAGAGTGGATAAAGATTACAAGCCCAGCAAGACTACAGCCATCTCCTTTGCCATCGCTCTGGAGCTGAATCTGGACGAGACGCTGGACCTTCTGGGGCGTGCAGGATTCACCCTTTCCCATTCCAGCCAGTTCGATACCATCATCGAGTATTTCCTCGTCACGAAGAACTATGATATCTTTGAAATCAATGAAAGTCTCTTTGCCTATATGCAACAGACACTGACCTAGAGAAATGTCGCCCGGGAGGCGACCTTTTTCATTTCCGCCTCTGCTATGATTACAGCATCAAAGCGATGGAGGGAACGAAAATGAGAAAAGAAAAACGAACAGACCTGGTCATGATTCTGGACAGAAGCGGTTCCATGTCAGGACTGGAAAGAGACACCATCGGCGGCTACAATGCCATGCTGGAGGATCAGAAAAGACTGCCTGGAAAAGCATACGTCACCACGGTGCTCTTCAACCACAACGTACGGATTCTCCATGACAGGGAAGACATCCGTTTTGTGAGACCTCTGAATCATAGAGATTACCATGTATCAGGCACCACAGCACTCTATGATGCCATCGGCATCACACTGGACCATATGGAGAATCACTACAAGGAGAGGGGCAACAGGGATGACCGCGTCATGGTGGTCATCACCACTGACGGGATGGAGAACGCCAGCACGGAGTATCATCTGGCAGCCATAAAAAGCAGAATCCAAAGGCTGAAGGAGCGTTATGGTTTCGAATTCATTTTTCTGGGTGCCAACATGGATGCGGAGTATGTGGCGGAGGATTTCGGCATTCAGAGAGACCGCGCCGTGACGTATCATGCGGATGTGGAAGGGACGAAACTGAACTTTGAAACCATCAGCTGTGCGGTGGAGAACATGAGAAGAAGCAGTGCCATTCCTGATGACTGGAAAAAGAACATTGAGAAGGACCATAAGGAAAGAAAGAGAAAGGATCCGCACAGATAGACTGGATACAGATGCACATGGCATCAGAGAAAGAGAGCGTAGCGCTCTCTCTTTTTCTGTGCAGACAGAAAATGGAAAAGATCGGTTCAATATATATTTAACGATTCCGGTTAAATTAATTCAATATTTTGTCAATAAATGGTAAGATAGAAGAGTAATATGGAATAAAGTTGGGGGTTAATCAATATGACAACAGTTAAAAAGGTACTTACAGGGAATGAAGCCGTCGCAAGGGGTTTTTATGAGGCGGGAGGGCTTCTGGCTTCCAGTTATCCGGGGTCTCCCACTGTGGAGCTTCTGGAATCTGTGAAGAAGTATGAAGGTGTCTATGCGGAATTCAGCGTGAATGAAAAAGTGGCACTGGAAGTGGCTATCGGAAGCTCCTTTTATGGAGCGCGTTCCATGGTGTCCATGAAGCATGTAGGCGTCAACGTGGCCATGGACCCGCTCATGACCTTCACCCAGACACCCATGAATGGAGGATTTCTGCTTGTCACAGGAGATGATCCCGGTATGGCCAGTTCCCAGAATGAACAGGACAACCGGATCATCGGTAAGTTCGCCAATATGCCGATCTTTTTTCCTGGTAGTTCTCAGGAAGCGAAGGATTATGCCAAGCTTGCCTTTGATCTGTCCGAAGAATATGAAACACCCATGATGCTGGATATCACCTCCAGAGTCTGTCATGCCAGAGGAATCGTCACGGAAGAGCCTCGGGTGGAATATGAGCCTAAGGGCTTCACACCGGACAACTCGAAATACACCATGCTTCCACCCATCACCCATGCCAGGCAGTTTGCCATGAAGGAGAGAATAGAAGCATTTTCAAAATATGCGTATGATGCACCGGTGAATCTTCTGAAAGAAGTGGAAGGATCCAGGGTGCTTCTCATCGCATCAGGGCTCGTCTATCACAATCTCATGGAGCTTAATGTTCCCTACAGCATCTACAGACCGGGTATGATCTATCCGCTGAGTGGAGAAAGACTGAAGGAGCTCAGTGAAAAATATGATCGGATCATCGTCATTGAGGAACTGATGCCTTTTATGGAGAATGAGCTGAAGCTCATGGGCATCCCCTGCGAAGGGAAAGAGTGGTTCTCCTTCACGGGAGAGCTCAATACGGAAAATATCGAAGAGGGCCTGTTCAAGGCGGGTCTCATCACAGAAAGAAGGCTGGAACTGCTGGAAAGAAAAGAGATGGTATCAAGACCGCCCATGTTCTGTTCAGGATGTCCTCACAGACCGGTCTTTGATATTCTGAAGAAGATGAAGGTTCTTGTCATGGGCGACATCGGATGCTACTCCATGTCGGTGCTGCCGGCGTTTGAGGCATCCCACACCATGATCAGCATGGGTGCCACGGTAGGCATCACCAAAGGCATGAACAAGGTCATGCGCATGAAAGGAAACGACAAGCCTCTGGTATCTGTCATCGGTGATGGAACCTTCTTCCATTCCGGTATGACGGGGTTCGCCAATCTCATGCATCAGATGGAGGAAAATGATAATATGACATTCATCATCCTTCAGAACGGAACCACTGCCATGACCGGTGGTCAGGGCAACGGAAGTTCAGGAAAATATGATGTCAATGACGATATGCACATCGACATCCAATCCATGCTGAACACCATGGGCATCGAGAACGTGCAGTACGTGGATCAGTTTGACTACAACCTGTTCCGAGACACACTGAAGGAAGAAGTGAAGAAGAAGGGCATTTCGGTGATCATCGCCACAAGACCTTGTGCACTGAAATTCAAGATCAAGGAGCCGAATTACTATGTGGATCCGAAGATCTGCATCGGCTGCAGATCCTGCGTCAAGACCAACTGTCCGCCCATCAGGATGAAGCAGTATCCGGGCATCGATAAACTGAAATCTTCCATCGATCCCAACATGTGTGTGGGATGTAGTGTGTGCGCGCAGGTCTGTCCTGTAGGCGCCATCAAGAAATCACTGAAGGGGGAACAGAAAGAATGGATTTAAGAAGTATCATCATCGCAGGAGTAGGTGGACAGGGACTGGTCCTTGCCACAAGAATCATTTCAGAAGCCGCATTCAAAGCAGGTCTGGATGTGAAAACCAATGATGTGGTCGGGCTCTCGCAGAGAGGCGGCACAGTCTGGGGTACGGTGAAGATGGCTGAAACCGTGCATTCCCCGAACATCCTGCCAGGCGAAGCGGACATCGTGCTGGGCATGGAACCTCTGGAAGCTTTGAGATGGAGCCATGGACTGAAAGAGGGAGGGCTTGTGATTCTCAACACCAACAGAGTCTATCCTACGCCGGTGCTTCTGGAGAAGGAGAAGTACCCTGAAGAGGAAATCGAAAAACTGAAAGAGAAATTCAAGGTCATTGAAATTGATGCTCAGGCGGAAGCCAAAGCCTCAGGCAACATCAGAGCGGCAAATACCATCATCCTCGGTGTGCTTTCGAACTTTCTTGAAATCGAGGATGAAGTATGGCATGAAGTGCTCAAGGAGAATGTTCCGAAAAAGGCAGTAGAGGAAAACCTGGTCGCCTTCAGGAGGGGTAAAGCGTATGTCAGAGAGTAAAAGACTTTTCATAGGAATCGAACTGAATCAGATCCACAAGGAAAATCTGTCAGAGACCAACAAGAGAATCATGATGCATCTGAAAGAGGGACATCCTACACCAAGAGACAATTATCATATCACGCTGAGGTTCCTGGGTGAAACCAGGGAGAACAGAATTCCGGTCATAGAGGAGATCATGCAGGAAGTGGCCATGAAATCTCAGCTCTTTCTCACCTATATGGCAGAGCTTGATGAATTCAGAAAAGGAGACCGGTCCACCATCTGGATGGGGGTGAAGAGCAGGGAAAAGCTGGCGGAGATCCGTGAGCTGCTGGATGAAGAGCTGGAGAAGCTGTTCTACAAGAAAGACCCTTCGACTTATGTTCCTCATATCACACTGGTGAGAAACGGGGAATATCTGGAAAACGTGGAAGGCATCGAGGAGCTGAACCATAAGATGAAGCTTCCGAAGCTTCCGATTCTCATGGACAAACTGGTTCTGTTTGAAAGTGTGAAAGAAGGAGAGGAGCAGAAGTACATCAATATCTACGAGACTCCTCTCAATGTGAAGAGAGTGTAGGGTTCTCCTAGGATAACGGAGTAAGAACTATGAGAGGTCCTGGCTGAGATGGATGAAATCTTCTGCCGGGACTTCACATTTTCAGAAAGAGTTTTCTGAAAGTACACAGAGTATACACAGCTCCACGGCTGAGGTATGGGAAAATAAAGAGAAGAGAAACAGGAAAGGAGAGTACTTTATGGGCGTTCAGATATTCATCAATTACAACGGAGACTGCAGAGAAGCTGCAGAATACTACAGTGAGGTCTTCGAAACGAAACCTCCGGTATTCATGACCTTCGGGGAAGGCATAAGAGAAGAGGATCACAGTGTTCCGCTGGAAGCCATGAATCTCATCATGTATACGGAACTGGAGATTGAAGGAGACCGCATCATGATGTCGGATATCTTCCCGGGCATGGAATACAAGGTGGGAAACAATATGAATCTCACGGTCATCTGCAAGGATGTGGAAACTGTCACGAAGTATTTCTATCGGATGAAGGAAAATGGAACGGTGGAAATGGAACTTCAGGAAACGGAGTGGAGCCCCATCTACGGAAGCATCACCGACCAGTATGGAATCCACTGGCAGTTCAACGCTTCACCGGAAGTGGGAGAATTCAGCATAGAGTCCTGATCAGAAAGCGGATAGCACGCCTATCCGCTTTCTCTATGGGAAATATATGGAAGTATGGAAAGAATTAAGCTTTTCTTCATGTCATTCTTTCTGGAACTACGCTATAATAAGCAATATAAAAGCAGTTGAAAGAAATGAAATAATCATATTGCAAGGAAACCCTGCAGGAAGAGGTGAGCATTATTTTAGACAAGAAAACCGTAAAAAGCCTGATAACCATCATTTTTTCCGCAATTCTGTTTGCGTGGGCTTTAAAACACATTCCGTTTATCATGGACGTCTTCGGCACCGTTCTGAAACCGATGGTACCGCTGTTTATCGGTGGTGCCCTGGCCTTTGTGCTGAACATCTATGTGAAGCAGCTGGAAAGACTTTTCTCCGGGATCGGAAAGAAGAAAGTGAAAAGAGCAGTGAGCATCGTTGTGGCACTCCTGACACTGATTCTGATCCTGGCACTGGTGCTTCTCATCGTCATTCCGGAAATGGCCAGAACCTTCGACAATATCGGGAAAATGCTTCCTGATTTCTTCGAAGATGCAAAAGTATGGCTGGAAGGTATCATGGGCAGTTTCCCTATGTTTGAAGATTATCTGAACAATGTGGACCTCTCCCTTGAAAACATCGGAGAAACCCTTATGGATGTCATCATGGTGGGTGGAAACAACCTGGCGGACTTCACGGTGAGCGTTCTGACCAGACTGTTCTCAGGTGCCATGAACATTCTCCTGGGTCTCATCTTCGCCATCTACATTCTATTTGACAAGGAGAATCTGGGCAGGCAGGTGAGAAGAATTCTTTATGCGTACCTGCCAGAAAAAAGGGTGGACCAGTTTCTGGGCATCACCATCCTTGTCAGCGACATCTTCCAGAAGTTTGTCACAGGGCAGCTTACGGAAGCGGTGATTCTGGGCATGATGTTCGTGGTCTCCATGCTGATCTTCGGATTCCCTTACGCGGTGGTTGTAGGGGTACTTGTGACCCTGACAGCGATCATCCCCATTGTGGGTGCGTTCATCGCCATGGCCATCGGCTTCTTCCTGATCTTCGTGAACAGTCCTGTACAGGCCTTATGGTTCCTGGTGCTGTTCTTTGTACTGCAGCAGATAGAGGGAGATTTCATCTATCCTAAGGTTGTAGGCAATTCCATCGGGCTTCCCGCCCTCTGGGTGCTGGCGGCAGTCATGGTGGGGGGAGGACTCTACGGAATTCTTGGGATTCTTCTGGCAGTACCCATCGCATCCGTCTTCTATGTGCTCATCAAGAGAAATGTGGGTAACAGACTGGATGACAAGGATGTAGACGAACGAAAATACAAATAGCTGAAATCACAAGGAGTCCGCACTGAGCTGGACTCCTTTCTTGGGTAGTAAAAGTCAAGTGCACTGCAGTCTGATTGTTCCCGGATTCATAAAGGTTTTAAGTCGGAAATGGATGGAATCAATGATATAATAAAGAAAAACAGCTTCAGGAGAGATAACATGTATTTTATGATCATAGGGGAGCTGAGACTTCTCAAGCCCGCACAGACCAGATCTCAGGTGGAAAAAATGCTTTCGGATACACTGAAGAAAGTCAATGGAGACTATAAGGAGGTCATCGCATCGAATTTCTCGATGACCATCGGAAATGAGTTTCAGGGGCTTCTATCATCTGGGGATTCCGTCATGGAAATCATCGATGAGATCCGATTCCGCATGGATGAGGTGGAGCTTTTCTTCGGCATCGGCGTAGGTGACATCGAGACAAGGATCAGCAAGCTGAGCATCGGAATCGATGGTCCCGCCTACTGGAACGCGAGGGAAGCTCTTCTGGCGCTAAATGAGGACAATGATTACGGCAGTACGAAGATCCGCATCGAAGCAGACGAAAACAGAAATCTTGTGCGGATCATGAACGAGACCATAAGGCTCTGCGGGTATATTGAAAGCCGATGGAGAGACACCCAGAAAGAAGTGGTAAAGAAATCGGTGCTTCTTCATGGACATGACCTTTCAGTGAAGCAGATCGAACTGGCCGGGGAACTGGGACTTTCCACCCAGGCGCTGAATCAGAGAATACAAAGCAGCGGCTACTATAACTACATCCGTGCAAGGAAAGAAATATCTCTGCTTCTTGAAGCGGAGTGGGGAAAAGAGAAAAGACAGTAAAGATTGCCCTATACAGGGCAGCTTCAGAAATCATGGAAATCGGAGGTTCACTTTTGAAGAAAACACAGAGCATCGTCATCATACTTTTTCTGATTCTTTCAGCCTTCTTTCTCGTCGGCTATGAAAAGAGCGGCAGGAATGAAAACAGTGACCAGGAAAAGGCTTTTCTGGCGCAGGAAGGGCTTGATCTCTGGGTCATCTCGGACCTTCACTTCCTTTCCCCTTCCATCAATGATCAAGGCCCTTCCTTTCAGCGGTATATGGAAGTGGGGGACGGAAAGAATCTGAATGAGATCCATCGGATTACAGATGCCTTCAAAGATGAGATCATAGCTGCGAAGCCCGATGGCCTGATTGTCAGCGGCGATCTGACAAACAACGGCGAACGGGAAAGCCATCTGGATCTGGCTGCGCTCTTTCTAGAGATCGAGGATGCGGGCATAGAAGTCTATGTGACCCCGGGAAATCATGATGTGAACAATCCCTATGCAAGAGGGTTTCAGGGGGAAAAGCAGACCAGAGTAGATACCGTTTCACCGGAAGCGTTCAGGGAGATCTATAAGCAGAACGGATTTTCGCAGGCTTTTTCCGAAGATGAAAATTCCTTGAGCTATGCCGTGAAAGCGAATGAGAAAACCTGGATTCTCATGATCGACACAAACAGATACCAGAGAAATATGGAGCTTGGCTATCCGGAAGCTGGAGGGATCCTGAGCCTGGGTACCTTCACATGGATGAAGGAAGTTCTAAACAGTGCGCAGGAGGCAGGGGCTGAAGTCATCACAGTGACCCATCACAACGCGCTGATGCACAGCGGCATCGCCAGAGAAGGATATATGATCGACAACCATGAGGAGTATCTCGGCATCATCAGAAGAAGCGGTGTGAAGCTCAATCTCACAGGTCATATCCACATTCAGGACATCACGGTCAATGAGGAAATGGACCCTGTCTACGAAATCGCCACCAATGCGCTTTCCGTTTATCCTCATAAATACGGCAGAATCCGGGTGTCTGAAGAGTACGGCATCGAGTACCGGAGCAGAAAACTGGATCTCACTGAAATCATGCTGGGCAGTGCCCTGAAGGATTTCCGGTCTCTGGATGCCTATTCGAAATCCTATTTTGAAGAGAAGTCCGCGACACGGATCTATCATAGACTCCTTGAAGAGTCGAACGCCACAGAAGAGGAAGCAGGTATCATGGCAGAAGCCATCGGCATGCTGAATGTGCTCTATTTCGGGGGTGATGAAGATCAGCTCACGGAAGAAATGAGACTTCATGAGGGTTTCCGCCTTATGGGGGAAGTGGGGGACGAGAAGACGGCGTATTATATGCAGCGGATCCTGAATGAATCTGGTCCGGATGACAATATGCTCAGAATCGGTGAATGAACTTTGAGAATCTTTGAATTTCAAAGTACGTGTAAAGATTTACAGCGCAGATAATGTTCCACGATTTGTGTCAATCTCATATTTATTCAGAATTCAGGTTGACACTTTTTTCGTATTGAGATAGTATAGAGGCAACAATTTAATAGTGACCTCATCTTTGTAAGGTGAGGTAGAGGAGCGGTATTTAAGAACCATGGAGAAGCAGAGGAAGCAAAGATCCCATGGCACAGGAAATTTCGCCGAAGTGTAAAGTGGCCTCACCGCTTTATGCTGGGCTTGCAGTTAAGAGCTGCAGGACTGTCCTTATGGCTTACCCAGGTTATAAGGTTGAGCTATCTTATCAAGGGAAAGAAAGGGGTTCAAGGGTTGCATTTTAATGCCTGAGTTCGTCTCGGGTATTTTTTTATTTGTCGGAAAAACACTATTAAAACGTTAGAATGAATAATTATAAATAATAGGAAGCTGTATATGTATAATATGCAGACGAAAAGGAGAGAAACATAATGAGAAGAATCAGTATGATGATCATGGTAATCATGAGTGCGTTGGTGATAGTAACAGGATGCGGAACAAAGATCGATGCCGAAGGGGATGGCGTATTCAAGGTAGGAATGGAAGCCGGCTATGCACCGTTCAACTGGACACAGAGCGATGATGCAAGCGGCGCAGTGAAGATTGAAGGTACGGAAGAATATGCGGCTGGATATGATGTGGAGGTTGCCAAGAGGATTGCAGAAGGTCTTGGAGAAGAGCTTGTCATCGTCAAGGTCGAATGGGACGGACTGGTTCCTGCACTGAAGTCAGGCACCATCGATGCCATCATCGCCGGTATGTCTCCTACGGAAAAGAGAAAAGAATCCATTGATTTCACAGACAACTACTACATGTCCGATCTTGTCATTGTTGTGGCAAAAGACGGTGCCTATGCAGGTGCACAGAGTCTTTCCGATTTCAGCGGAGCGAAGATCACAGCGCAGCTGAACACCTTCCACTACGATGTCATCGATCAGATCGAAGGCGTACAGAAGCAGACAGCCATGGACAACTTCTCCGCCATCAGAGTGGCCCTGGAGTCCGGTGTCATTGATGCCTACGTGACAGAAAGACCGGAAGCGGTTAGTGCTTCCGCAGCCAACGACAAGTTCACTTTCATTGAACTGACAGACGGGTTTGAGACTTCCCCTGACGATACAGCCATCGCGGTCGGAATCAAGAAGGGAAATGAGACACTGGTTGAAGAAATCAACGCCATTCTAGGAGAACTCTCCGTAGAAGAGCAGCAGAGCATAATGGATCAGGCGATTCTGAATCAGCCTTCCGCAGAGTAAAATGTGATACCTGGCTTCAGCGGTGCTGAAGCCGGTTTTCCACGAGGAGGATAAAATGACACTGGAGACTATTTTTGATATAGCCGTAAGCAACTGGCCGATGTTTCTGAGAGGGGCTTTGTCCACTTTACAGATTTCCATCATCAGTACCATTCTGGGTACGATTCTGGGACTTGTCATCGGCATCATAAGAACCATACCGCAGCCGGAGAGAGGCATGAAGAAAATCTTCCTTAAGATCGTCAATGGTCTCATGTCTGTCTACATTGAAGTGTTCAGAGGGACACCTATGATTGTACAGGCCATGATCATCTACTACGGGGTAGCCAATACCTACGGCATAGATATGGACAGAACCTTCGCCGCGATTCTCATTGTAACCATCAACACCGGTGCATACATGTCTGAGATCGTAAGAGGAGGAATTCTCTCCATCGACAAGGGACAGTACGAAGCGGCTCAGTCCATCGGAATGACTCACTTTCAGACCATGATGAATGTGGTCCTGCCGCAGGTTGTCAGAAATATCCTTCCAGCCACAGGAAACGAATTCGTCATCAACATCAAGGATACTTCCGTTCTGAACGTGATTTCCGTTACAGAACTGTTCTTTGCCACAAAATCCGTTGCCGGTGTAAACTACATGTATATGGAAACATTCATTGTAGCTGCCATGATCTACCTCGTGATGACCTTCAGTGTAACCAGAATCCTGAGATTCATCGAGAGGAAAATGGACGGCCCGGAAAACTACAATCTCACAGGAAACCAGATGCAGGTGCTGAAACCGGAAGATCTGGCACACAAAAGCGAAGCGAGGGGGAATTAGAAAATGGAACATATCATAGAAATCAGTCATCTTCGAAAATCCTTCGGCGATCGCGAGATTCTGAAGGACATCGACTTCAGAGTGGATGCGGGTGAAGTGGTCTGTATCATAGGCGCTTCCGGTTCCGGAAAATCCACGCTGCTTCGATGCATCAATCTGCTGGAGACACCCTCAGGCGGAGAGATCCTCTACAAAGGCAAGAACATTCTAGGGGAAGAAATGAGCATCAATGCCTATAGAACCAAGCTCGGCATGGTGTTCCAGCAGTTCAATCTCTTCGAGAACCACAATGTGCTTTCAAACTGCGTGGTGGGCCAGATGAAGGTCCTGAAGAAAAGCAGAAAGGAAGCGGAAGAGACTGCGCTGAAATATCTGAAGGTGGTGGGCATGGACCAGTATGTCAATGCGAAGCCCAAGCAGCTTTCCGGTGGACAGAAGCAGAGAGTGGCCATTGCAAGAGCTCTTTCCATGGAGCCGGACGTGCTTCTTTTCGATGAACCCACCTCTGCACTGGACCCTGAAATGGTGGGAGAAGTGCTGAAGGTCATGAAGGATCTGGCGGAAGCGGGCCTTACCATGATTGTGGTGACCCACGAAATGGCCTTTGCCAGAGATGTATCAGACCGAGTCATCTTCATGAACGATGGCGTCATTGTGGAAGAAGGACACCCGAAGGACATCTTCAATGCACCGAAGGAAGAGCGTACGAGAACCTTCCTTCAGAGAACACTGAAAGAGAATTAATATAGAAGCGGCAAGCCCTTTCTGAGACAGGAGAAAGAGGACTTGACCGCTTCTTTTTCATTGGGCTCAATGGATACTTTACCGGCAGTTCATTACTTGGTGTTATGGTAACGGTAGACTGGCTGACATGTTGTCGGTATCGGGTTGAAAGAATGAGGCGAATGTAAAAATGAAAATTGCAGTAGTGACAGACAAATCAAGAGCAGAGATTCTTCATAACGAAGAAGGGCTTCTTGAAGACAGCTTCAAGGAATCAGTAGGAAAAGCAGTGGTGAAAGCGCTGAAAAGCAGATATGATGTGATTCGAATTCCTTTTGAGGAGAATCTCATTGAGAGAATCAGGAAGGAGAAAGTGGATTTTGTTTTCAATCTCTGCAACGGTATTCAGGGAGAATCCAGATTATCCCAGCTTCCCTCCCTTCTGGAGAAATACGGGATTCCCTATACGGGATCGGGACCCCTTCCCCATAACATCGCATACAACAAGATCTTCTCGGGGAAAGCGCTTCAGGCAGCCTCCATACCCACACCCGGATTCTTTACCTGCATGAAGGTGGAAGAGCTCTCCGCCATGGACCTGACTTATCCACTTCTGGTGAAACCCAAGAACGAAGGATCCAGCCGTGGCATAAGAGATGACTCCCTGGTGCACAATTTCGAGGAGCTGACGAAGAAGGTGAAGCATCTTCTAGAGCACTACGATCCGCCGGCGCTGATCAATGAATATATAGACGGAAAGGAGTTCACCGTTGGGGTTCTTGGAAACGGACAAGAGCTGTTGACGCTTCCGGTCATGGGCATCGATTTTTCGAATCTGCCTCTGAAGTTCAGGAAATTCTACAGTTTTGAAGTGAAGCATCATTATGATGATTATGTGCGTTTTCAGATTCCCGCCCAGGTGGAGCATCATGTGGAGGAGAAGATCAGAGCCACAGCGGAAGCTGCCTTCAAGGCGCTGGGCTTAAGAGACTATGCGCGCATCGATATGCGGGTCATGGATGGGAAGCCTTATGTCATCGAGGTGAACTCCTTGCCGGGGCTTCATCAGGAAATAAGCGATCTGGTGAAGATGGCGAAGGTCATCGGCATAGGCTATGAGGATCTGATTCTTCATATCATGGATTCGGCAAGAAGAAGATATGAGCATCTGTCCGGCGCAGACTACAAGATCCAGACCAGTCCCGCAGTATAGATGAGAGATTTTCTGAAAAGAAAGCGGAAACCTCTGTAAGGGGTTTCCGCTCTATAAGACACCTTCCGACGCAGCAAGAGAACAGATCCATTTATACGGACCTGTTCTCTTGCTGCGTCTTCTTCCATTTTCATTCATGAGGAATGTTTTTCTGCTTTTCCTGCAGCGCCTACTTCGAAACCATGCTCATCTTCTAGCTGCTGATGAGAAACACCGCTTTCCCGTGAAGCTTGCCGGCTTCATGGAGTCTATGGACTTCTGGTACATCTTCCAGTTTCCAGGTGGAAGAAACTCTTGGCTTCAGTTTTCCTTCCTCGACCAGTTCCGAGATTTCATGAAGTCTTTCTCCGCCTCTTTTAGCCTGTTCGCTGAGCAGCGTGATTCTGTCCTTGTCTCCGGCGTCCTTTGGAATACCGGTGGTGCTGACGAATCGTCCGCCGTCTTTCAGAAGAGGGAACAGTTTCTTCATTTCGTCTTCTTTCAGCGGGGCAAGGTTGTAGATGAGATCGAGCTTTTCCGTGATGACATCCGTGAGGTTCTCTTTTCTGTAATCTATGCTCTGAAGGATGTCCATCTCCTCGAGGACGGAAAGGGTCTCCGTGCTGCCGGTACCGATGATCTGTGCATTCTTCAGTTTCGCCAGCTGAACGGCCATGACACCTACTCCACCAGTGGCTCCATTGATGAGGATGCGCTGGTTTTCTCTGAGCTCACCCAGGTCATAGAGGCCCTGGTAGGCCGTGAGGGCGCTCAGCGGGAGGCTGGCCGCTTCCGCATAGGACAGGCGCTCTGGTATGAGATCCGCATCCTTTTCCTTCAGAACCGTATACTCCGCATAGGAGCCGTTCTCCTTGATGCTGAGATAGCTGTAGACCCGGTCTCCTTGTCTGAATTTCCTTGCTTTGTCTCCTGAAGCCACCACTTCGCCTGCCAGGTCCACTCCGAGAATTCTGGGTCTGCTGACATCGATGAGCTTTCCGAACTCGCCGCTTCTTGCGGCGGCATCAGCCGGATTGAAGGAAGCCGCATGTACTTTCACCAGCAGCTCATCTTCTTTCGGAACCGGAATGTCCAAGAGGGATGATTTGAAAACCGAAGGGTCCCCGAACTTCTCTATGGTCATCGCACGCATTTTATCCATGTGAAAATTCCTCCTTTTTTCTGCTTCTTACCTCAATATACGACAAAAAAACCTGGACTTTGAGCTCTGGAGCGCATTGTTAACAGAAGGTTTCTAAAATCATAATAAATGATTCCTATAGATTGATATAATAAGAGTATTAGTGAGGTGAAGGACAAATGGCCAAACGACTTTATTTCATCGCGAAACCCTCTTATCAGGGCCTTATCGTGGAGAAGACCATACATTTTGAGAATTTTCGTGGTCAAAGCTTGAATCAGAAACATAAATCCATCGAATCTATGCATCATGCCATCAGAGCCTATGAAAGCGGAGGAAAGATACTGGAAGTATCTTCAGACTCTCCTGATCCCTTGGGCAGAAAACTTACAGGGGATGCTCTTCTGGCGGAAACCCGGGACGGGAACAGGGTCCCTGTCATGAATATTTTCGAAAGCGCTAAAGTATTTGAAAAAGGAGGCCCATACAGAGATCTTCTGGAAGCGGATCCTGCTGATGTCTCGAAGGATCAAAGACTGAAGAGCTCAGGAAGACTTCTGGGTTTTCATTTTGAAGATGTTCCCTACAGCCTGACGCCAAGACATCTGTTCTTTGACTGGATCTACCTGAAGACCTTATATGACCGGAAGGAGCTTCATGAAGAGCTCGCCGGCTATGATATGGTCACGGACATCGGATACAATATGAGTACTATGTTCGCAAGCTCTGCCAGAGCCTGCGCCTATTTCATCAGTCTCTATCATGCAGGGCTTCTGGATGAAGTCATGAAAGACCTGGATTCATTCCGGAAGATCTATACGATGGTATTCTGAAACACCGGTTTACAGTTCCAAGCTATGGTTCTCTTAAAAACCATGGCTTTTTAGCGTATACTGAAAATAGAAGCGGACAGGAAAGAGAAAAGGAGGGAGATCTTTTGAAAAAAGCTGCAGTGAAGAAAAGCGGATCCATGGGGATGATTGAAGAGAGACCGGAAAAAGAAGAACTGATTTCGGTCACGCT
>NZ_JBINJW010000010.1:0-86950 GCF_043951855.1 Proteiniclasticum sp. C24MP | reverse complement strand
GCACCCGGTTTCCCGGCTGCTCATCTTCTTATTGCTCGAAGATGGTTTTTTCCGATTTCTCGAAAAGGTACTTTGGTTTTTTACCTATATTCTGTTTAATTTTCAAAGAACTTTGCTGTAATCGCTCCCATAAAGCGAGCTCTTATATCTTATCATTTTCAAGCAGCTTCTGTCAATGAAGGACTGCTTAAATCGCTGACTTAAATATAATACCACAGGGTCAAAATCAGCGCAACGAAAAAATGAACTTTTTTCCACAGAAAAAGCATTCTCAGCGGTTTTATCCACAGCGATAAAACCATTATCTGTTGATAATCAATCAGAAATCACAAAACCGGTGGATAAAAATTAATTTTCACACCACCGGTTTCTCCTGAAAGCATCAATTTACAGATATTTTCCTGTTACAGATCCTGGATTCCGCTTCAGTTCATGAGGTGTGCCTTCCGCTATGACCTCACCTCCATAGATTCCGCCATCCGGTCCCAGATCGATGACCCAGTCGGAAGCTTCAATGACCTGCTGGTTGTGCTCCACGACAATCACTGTATTCCCGGCATCCGCCATCTTATTCAGAAGAACAAGGAACTTCTCCACATCTACGGGATGAAGCCCCGTGGTAGGTTCATCGATGAGGTAGAGATTCTTTCTGTTTTCACTCTGGATGAGATCCTTGGCAAGTTTCATCCTTTGGCCTTCTCCGCCCGAGAGAGTTCTCAGGGTCTGACCCAGTTCCAGGTAGCCAAGCCCCACATCCATGAGAAGGTTCAGAATTTTCGCCATGACCTTCTTCTCCCTGAACAGCTCCTGCGCTTCCACAACAGAAAGCTTCAGGATTTCATGAATGGAATGACCTTCATATTTAACGGAGAGAACTTCATCATTGAACTGCTTTCCACCACACTCAGGACAGACCACATCCACATCCTCAAAGAACAGCATGTTGCTGGTCACATAGCCAAGTCCTTCGCAACGCTCGCATCTGCCGCCCTTTGTGTTGAAAGAGAAGTGCTTCGCATTAAGGTGAAGCGCTTTCGCTTCCGGAAGACTTCCGAATAGCTTTCTCACTTCATTGTAAAGTCCAGAATAGGTGGCCACATTGGACCTTTTCATTCTGCTTACTGCAGACTGCTCCACTGTAATGATCTCATCAAAGCCACTGGTTCCTCTTACAATATTCCTTTCCTCACCCTCTTCTGTATCTCCAGAGGCAAGAATATCCAGTACCAGGGTGGATTTTCCGGAACCTGATACCCCCGTTACGGATGTAAGGCATGCCTTAGGGAAATCCACATGGATGGAGCGTAGATTGAACCTGTCCGCATTTCTCACTTCAATGAAGCCATGATTCCTCTTTCTCGGCTGTAAAGTATTCTTCTTTTCCTGACTCAGATATTTTCCAGTGACAGAATTTCTGTCCTTCAGGATTTCCTCGAATGTTCCTTCTGAGATGACTTCTCCACCAAAACTTCCCGCACCTGGCCCCATGTCTATGACATGATCCGCATCTTTCATCACCTCGGGATCATGCTCGATGACGATGACCGTATTCCCTAGATTTCTAAGATCTTTGAGAATCTTCATGATGCCAGCCGTGTCCTTGGGATGAAGTCCCACCGTAGGTTCATCCATGATGTAGATGATTCCAGTAAGGGTGGAGTCTAAAGTGGCCGCAAGCTTCATGCGCTGCGCTTCTCCACCGGAAAGGGTCATGGTCTGACGATTCAGAGACAGATAGCCTACGCCACCGCGGATGAGTCTCCTGATCTTGGTCTTCATATCTTCCAGATAGACCTCCACCACGGCCTTTTCTTCCGTCACCAGATTCTCCTCGATCTCCTTCAGCCAGTCCATGAGTTCCAGAAGCGACAGCGCAGACAGCTCTGTAATGGTCCTGCCTTTTACCATGGCGCTTCGCGGCACCTCTGCCAGTTTCTCCCCCTGACACTTGTCACAAGCTCCTGTAATGAAATAGGGCTCCAACTGGGCTGTGATGCCTCCTTTTTCATTGAGTCTTCTCCAAAGGGTTGTCAGAACGCCTTCAAACTTTCCCTCCGCCACTTTCCTGGGGATCTTCACATCCTTGAAGAACATCTCAGCCTCTTCACTTTCCGCCCCATATAAAAGGAGAATTCTTTCTCCTTCGCTGAAATCTTTCACAGGGCGGTTGTCCGTCTGTTTCATCCCATAGTGCCTGAAGGCAGCATTCACCGTACCGATGGAATAGTCCTTGTAGGCATGGTCCCAGTAAGCCACGGCCCCTTCTTCCAGAGACAGTTCTTCGCTGATCACACTTTTCTGGTCAATCTTCATGACTTCGCCCAGACCATGACAGGCCTCGCAGGCACCTTCTCTGGTATTGAAGGAGAAGTGACTTCTTGTAAGCTTCTCCATCTTATGCCCGCAGTGGCTGCAGAACATGTAGACCTTGAACTCCCCTTCCGTCTTCACTAGCTCTTCTCTGCATCTGGACGCACTGATCTTCTTCTCACAGGAAGGACAGCTTCTTTCATGAAGCTTCTCATAAATCATCCGCAGCTCTGTATAGATGTTTGTTACTGTCCCCACAGAAGATCTTGGATTTTTCGCATATTCACCCTGAGTGATTTTAATGGCCGGTGAAAGATTGAGAATGGATTCCACCTTCGGCTTCGGGATTCCCTGATATCCGATGGCTTCCAGATACTGCCTCTGACACTCCTGATAGATGGTGTCCACTGCCAGGGTGGACTTCCCTGACCCGGACAGTCCCGTCAGAACCACCAGTCTGTTCTTTGGTATTTTCAGGGAAATATCTTTCAGGTTTCCTTCTGTGGCATGACTGATGTAGATATATTCTGAAGACAGTTTCTTCTTTTCCATGACGTTCCTCTCTTTTCCTTTTTTTATTTATTGTACCGTGAACACACTTTGCTGCATATAGCGAAAAGAAGAAAGACCATCCTATCATGACCTTTCTTCCTGATCTGAATATTACATTTCTGGTGGCTTGCCAGAAGATTCCGCTCTTCCTTCTATCTGTTCTCCTCTTTGTTCCCCTGAACCCCCAGGAAATCCAGCGCAAACTGAACATGCAGCGCCACGCCGTATTTCATGTAGTCCTCATCTATTTTGAACTTCTCATGATGGGGAAAATAGATGGCTTCCTTGTCTTCATTCCGATACCCGATGAAAGCATAGACGCCCGCGGCATGCTGGAAATAAAAAGGCATGTCTTCTGACCCCATGAGTCTTGGCGTCATGATGTTGTTTCCTTCTCCAAAGACTTTTACAGCACTTTCCGATGCAATCTCCGTGAGTTCCACGTCATTATACAGGCTTACTGCGCTTTCCTCTATCTCCACATCCACCCTCACTTCATAGGCATCTCCGATGGCTTTTGCATGTCGCCTGATCCCTTCATGAACAGTCTTTCTGGCCTCAGGACTGAAATATCTCATTGAAATCTCGAGCTCTGTGTATTTTGAGATGATATTGGCTTTTGTTCCACCCATGAATTTTCCGGCGGAAAGAACCACAGGGTCCTGCGCATTCACATTCTTCGTGATGATATCCTGGAGTCCTGTGACGAACACACAGGCTGGATGAATGGTGTCTCTGGCCAGATGCGGCATGGAACTGTGACCGGATACCCCCTCAAGCTTCACATAAATCGTATCGCATCCTGCCATGCGGTAGCCTGGCGTGATGTCCACCTGTCCCGTGGGAAGACTTGGCATGCCATGCATACCGAAACATGCATCCACCCCTTCCATCCCTCCAGCTTCTATGATCTTCTTCGCTCCGGTGAAGGTCTCTTCTCCTTCCTGAAAGAAAAACCGCACTTCACCTGATAGATCTTCCCTCATTTCCGAAAGAATCTTCGCAGCCCCCAGCAGCATGGCTGCATGGGCATCATGGCCGCAGGCGTGCATTCTGCCATCCACTGTTGACTTGAAGGGAACATCCGCTTCTTCAATGATGGGCAGTGCATCCATATCACCTCGAAGCGCTACAGTCTTCCCCTTCTTGCCACCGGTCAGGCTGGCGATGATTGACGTCGCACCGGCTTTTCGGTAAGGAATGCCTAGTTTCTCCAGTTCCCTTATGATCTTCTTCTGAGTCTGCACTTCTTCTCCGCTGAGCTCCGGGTAGGCATGCAGGTCTCTTCTGAAGGACAGCACATAGTCTTCAATCTCAAGCGCTCTTTTCATCACTTTATTTTCCATAGGGATTCATCCTTTCTCTGATCTTCATTTTATATCTCCATACTTCCATTTTACCACCAGCTTCTTCATTTTCCCATCCAGGTCAGAATACGCAGGCAGTCCAGTATGTGCGCATGAAAAAGCTTCCTTTCGGAAACTGCACTGGATTCTCTGTGCTTTTCCGAAAAGGAAGCTTTCTGCTAACGGATGATTCAGTATGGGATTCAGGCTCAGGAAACCTTTTTCTTCTGATTCTTTCGATACAGGCCGTATCCGCCAGCGCCTCCTACAGCAAGAAGCGCCGCAATGATCATACCCTGATTTCCGGAATCCTCTTTCTCTTCTCCCGGTGTCTCCGGCGATTCATCTGTCTTCTCCGCTGTCTCCACCAGAACCAGGAGGGTCTGCCCAGGAATCTTCACTTCTTCTGAAACCGTCTCGATGGATTCGTTTCCTGCCGTCGCTCCATTGACCATGACATTCCAGTTTCCTTCCAGATCAAAGCTCATCTCGTCTCTGTTGGCATTCATGAGCACCAGAATCTCTTTCCAGTCATCTCCCGCAGCCTCACCGTCGATTCTGTATCCCACCATGTTCTTTTCCGGCATCTCCAGGAAGGAGAGATTCTCTCGCACTTCTCTGGCGGTATCCATCTTGAAGGCTGGATGTGCTTTGCGCATATCGATGAGCCCTTCGAAGTACGTCACATTGTCAAGATAGCTGCTCTTTCTCTCCCAGACGAGTTTGTTGATCTCGTCTGGGGCGTTGTAGCTGTTGTGATTGCCGTCCTTGGTTCTCAGGAAATCACTGCCTGCATGGAGGAACGGAATCCCCTGAGAGGTCAGAACCACCGCATTGGCCATCCTGTGCATCCTTATGAGCTCCTCTTCCTCCGCATCACTGTTGCTGATCATAAGCTTATCCCACAAAGTCAGATTGTCGTGGGCTTCCACGTAAGTGATGGTCTGGCTGGGCTCTTTCGCCCAGAAGCTTTGCGAGTATTTCACTTCCTGGTAATTCACATCGGGATGATCTATGGATGCCACGATGCCGAATTTGATGCTCTCCTCCATGCCTTCTGCTCCGTTTATGAATCCCCTGTCTTCATCGGTGAAGACGTGGCCTTTCAGTCCGTCGCGGATGTCATCGGAAAACGCTGCGACGCCATCCATTCTCCAGGTGTTTCTCTTTAATGCCTTTTCCTTATCCGGTAGAGGTGAATCGCCGCCTGTCCATCCTTCCCCGTAGATCAGAATGGTGGGATCCACTTCATCCAGCGCCGCTCGCACGGCTTTCATGGTATCTATGTCATGAAGGGCCATGAGATCGAATCTGAATCCGTCCACACCATATTCCCTGGCCCAGTACACCACGGAATCCACAATGTATTTTCTCATCATGGATCGCTCTGAAGCGGTCTCGTTTCCTGTTCCGCTTCCGTTGCTGAAGCTGCCGTCCTCATTCATCCTATAATAGTAACCCGGTACCATCTTCGTGAAGTCAGAGTCTCCTGAGGCTCCGGTATGGTTATATACCACATCCATGACCACTCTGATGTCCTTTTCATGAAGCGTCTTCACCATCTCCTTGAACTCTCTGATTCTCACTTCGCCATTGTAGGGATCTGTGGAATAGGATCCTTCCGGTACATTGAAATGCTGCGGATCATATCCCCAGTTGAAATTATTCTCCTCAAGCTTTGTCTCATCGATGCTTCTGAAGTCAAAGGCCGGGAGAAGGTGAAGATGGGTCACGCCAAGGTCCATGAGATGGGAAAGCCCCGTGGATACCCCATCCGGTCCTGTGGTGCCTTCTTCCGTGAGTCCAAGAAACTTTCCTTTATGCTCGATGCCTGAATCCTCGGAAATGGAAAGGTCTCTCACATGAAGCTCATAGAGGATGGCATCCGTGAAGTCCTTCAGCTCCGGCTTTTCATCCTCTTCCCATCCTTCCGGATCTGTTCTGTCAAGATCCACCACCATGGCTCTTCGTCCGTTTACACCCACCGCTTTCGCATAAGGGTCCACCGCTTCCTGTTCCATACCAAGATTGGTGGCGGTGTAGGTATAGTACACGCCATGATTGTCGCCGGAAAGCACATATTCCCAGACACCCTTTTCCAAAGACACCATCTTCACAGTTTCATAGGCATCCACATCATTTCCCGCTGTGAAAAGGTTCAGCTTCACACTGGTGGCAGTAGGTGCCCACACTCTGAAGGTGGTCTTCTCCGTCTCATGAATCGCACCCAGTTCTCCGTCGAAGTGATACGCGTTCTCGAAGGCCTTGGTGGAGAAGACACCGCTCATCATCACGGCTTTTTCCCCGTATCCTTCTTTGGAAATGGTGTAGGTTCTGCCCAGCTCCAGAGGCTCTTTCAGAAGCACTTCGAACTGACTGGATGATTCAGGTCTTCCTCCTTCGGAAAAGTAGATGGTCTGAATCTCAAGTTCTTCCTCACCGGAAGTGACCTTCAGCCCTTCCTTCTGATCATGGACAAGTTCCATGGGAATGGACACATTGACCTTCACTTTGTTCACCGTGGTCAGCTCCGCTTTCAGGATCTTGGGCGAAAGATCCACTTCCTCCGCTGCATAGTAGACACTGGGATCCTTCTCCAGCAGATACACATCCAGCACGCCATCTTCCGCTTTGCTTACGGAAATAAAGCGGTCCATGTCCACATCCTTGGCTTCCCATTCTCCCTTACGGATAATGAAGCCGATCTCGGAAGCATCCTCCACATCCAAACCCAGAACCGCAAGCTTTCCGAAGTCATCCTCGGAGGTGAAGTCATAGGCTTCTCCTTCTCCCCCCTTCGGCCAGATCCATAGGTTCCATCCGTCATAGTTTTCATCAAATCTTCTATAGTGGATTCGAAGTTCCAGGTCACCCTCCAGGACTTCAGGCTTCTCTGTCGTCACCGCAGGGGCTTCTGTATAGACGGTTTCATCTCCTGATTTCAGCCAGATCTCCGCTTTACCTTCCTCCACTTCGAAAAAGCGGTCTCCATCTATATCCTTTTCCACCCAGTTACCTTTTCGGACGATGAATCCGAACCGGCTTTTATCGCTGGATGTGGATAGCACTGCTACCTTTCCGAAGTCATCTTCAGACGCAAAATCCACCTGTTCCCCCTGGCCCCCTTCTTCCCAAAGCCACAGGTTCCAGTCTTCGTAGTTTCCATCCTCTCTTGCATAGTGTACGATGATCTCCACCTCATTCTCCGCATGAACCGTAACCATGTCTCTGACAGAAAGCATCGGGGTGAAGAAAAACACCAGTAGAAGCACTGCACTGATTTTATGAAACAGACTGCTTTTTCTCATATGAATACCTACCTCTTTTCTTGTGATATGTAATCGATTTACTGCTCCGATTATATCATGCAAACGTGTGCACAACAAGTGGAGCGGACAGACTTCATAGTAGAAAACCTTCGCCTCTCAAAAAGGCAATGATGAGTCTGACTTCATCCTCATTTCCTACTACTTATGTTTTTCATTCATTTTTACTACATACTGTGTAGCTCCTTTACTTTTTCAGTATCTCCATCCCTATTATTCAGATATTTTACAGGAAAAATGCTATACTACAGTTAGAATATTTTAAAAATAAAGGAGCGATTCATATGGACAAGAAGCGACTTATTATTTACCCGCTATTATTTATCATCACCCTCGCGGTTTCAACCCTTGGTTTTACGCGCTGGGGCTTAGATGGGCTTATTTTTCCGATGATTGTGACGTTTGTCTACTTCACAGTGATTTTCCTCATCGCGACAGCGATCAAAAACAACTCCATAGTTGATATAGGATGGGGCATGGGCTTCGTGATTGGCAGCTGGATCACGCTTCTCACGACAAGCGAGCCTACATTCCTATCCTACCTTGTTGTAGGATTCATTACGTTCTGGGGCCTGCGGTTAAGCATTCGCCTATTGAAACGCAACTACGGTAAGCCGGAAGACTTCCGTTATCGTCAGTGGCGCGAGGAATGGGGAGAGAATGTTGTACTGATTGCTTTCTTCCGCGTGTTTATGGTGCAGGGAATCATCAATTTTATCGTTGGTTCGGTGAGTTATGCGATCATTAAATTCAACACCTTTGATTTTACCGGCGCAAGCCAGTGGATTGTCTACATAGGCCTCTTCATTTCCTTCACCGGTTTATTCTTTGAAGTCGTTGGTGATGAACAACTGCGTCAGCATATTCAAAAAGGCACACGGACGTTACTTCAGTCCGGTCTCTGGTCCGTCACGCGTCACCCGAACTATTTCGGTGAGATCATCATTTGGATAGGACTCTATATCGCTGGCTTAGTGATGTTATTTAGTGGTGACAATCCGGTCATTTATTATCTCGTCCTCATCTTATCTCCCGTGATCATGAGTACGGTCTTAATTAAGATCTCGACCCCACTGCTAGAGAAAAACATGGAAAAATACGATGGCTGGGAAGATTACAAAAAGCGCGTCCCAATGATTTTCCCATGGTCAAAGTAGCGCATACAGCAAGCAGGATAAAATAATACGTCAAGAAAAGCTCGACGAAACCTCGCCCTTCCGGGGCTAGAGATCAGTCGGGCTTTTTAAATTCCGGATTTTTCAAGTGCACCAGGAAGGCCTGTATCATGCACAGTTTGCACCCTATCTCGCCATGGGCTTCTTTCAGCCCATCTTTTCGGCAACATGCCATACATAAAAGAACCATGCCCGAAAGCATGGTTCTTTGTGAATTCTGATCAGTCTCCGAAGGAGATTCCTATGGATCTTGCTGTTTCCACCAGATCTCCATTTGGATTTACGTTCTTTGATTTCTGTCCGATGACATTTTCCAGAGAGTCATAGGACATATGGCTGCCCTTCAGCGTAACCATGTTGCCGAACTTTCCTTCCGCTGCCAGCTTCACTGCTGCCACACCATATCTGGTGGAAAGGATTCTATCGGATGAGGATGGGCTTCCGCCTCTTTGCAGATGACCAAGAATGGTCGCTCTTGTCTCATTTCCGCACAGCTTTTCCAGATCATGTGCGACCTTGATGCCGATTCCACCCAGTCTGATCGGATCTGGTGAATCTTCCACTACATCTCTTACGACCACTTCACCGTCAATGGGTTTCGCACCTTCTCCTACCACTACGATGGAGAAATTCTTGCCGTTCTTCTTTCTTTCTTCAATCTTCTCTGCCACCTTATGAATGTCATAAGGAATCTCAGGAAGCAGGATTACATCTGCACCGCCGGCAATTCCTGCATGAAGTGCAATCCAGCCAGCATATCTTCCCATGACTTCAAGAACCATGATTCTGTGATGGGACTGTGCTGTGGTGTGAAGACGGTCCAAAGCCTCCGTTGCCACATTGACCGCTGTGGAAAAACCGAAAGTACGGTCGGTGGACGGCAGGTCGTTGTCGATGGTCTTTGGAATGGCCACGACGTTCACGCCTTTTCTTGCAAAGTCTCTTGCTGAAGTAAGCGTTCCGTCACCACCTACAATGAACATGACATCAATACCGAGGTTCCTGATGTTCTCGACACCCACATCTGAAACATCCTTATACACCATTTCTCCGTTTTCTTCTACCAGATAATGGAACAGGTTGTCTTTATTGGAGCTGTAAAGAATTGTACCACCCTTATGAAGCAGACCTGATGTGATATCTCCTTCAAGCTTGATCCAGTCGTTTTCATAGAGACCTTTATACCCGTTTCTGATCCCGATGACTTCCCAGCCGTATTCCTTTGTTGCAGTCTTTGTCACTGCTCTGATGACAGGATTCAGTCCAGGACAGTCTCCTCCACCAGTCATGATCCCGATTCTTTTGATGTTGGTTTTATTGTTCATTTTACCCTCCTATAGCTTTAAAAGCCACTTAATACCCGATTTCTTTTGTTTGTGTTCCTAGTAAATTTTACCCCAAAGTTCACAATGATACAATTGGAACGCCTAAAAAAACTAAATTGTTCCACAGATATTCAGAATTCATTCACAAGTTTCACGAATCTGTCCCCACGTTCCTCGAAATTCCTGAACAGATCAAAGCTGGCACAGGCAGGTGAAAGGATGGCGGCATCGCCCTCCTTGCTGAGAGATTTCATGATTTTCACTGCATCTTCAAAGCTTTCCGCCATATGAAGAGGTACGTATCTCCCCGATTTTTCCTCGACTTTTCTGAACGCTTCCTGAATCTTGTATTTCGTTGCACCCACCAGAACCGCGTTCTTTATATACTTGTAGCCTTCCTCCGCCAATGGCGCAAAATCAAGCTGCTTGTCGTATCCGCCCAGAATGACATTCACTTTCCGGTCAAAAGATCGAAGGCTTGCCAGTGTTCTTGTGGGACTGGATGCAATGGAATCATTGTAGTACTTCACACCCTGAAATTCTCTGATGAACTGACAACGATGCTTCACCCCAGGAAAGGTCAGCGCCGTTTCTCTCATGACAGGCTTCACGACGAAGTCTTCCACCGCCAGAAAGGCTGCCAGAAAATTCTCCGCATTGTGAATGCCCTTGACCTTCATTTCGTTTAGATCCACGATGCGCTCATCCCGCAGATAGAGACTCCCGTCTTTATAGTAGGCATCTTCATTTTCATTTTTCGAAGAGAAGAATTCCACTTTTCCCTTGGCAAGGGCTGCAAAAGACCTGGTGATTTCATTGTCCTCATTGAGAATCAGAAGATCCGATGCCTTCTGAAAGCGGAAGATATTCCTCTTCGCTTCGATATATTCCTCCATATCTTTATGCACATCCAGATGATTCGGAGACAGATTGGTCACAATGGCGATTTCAGGAGAGGTGGTCATGGTCATGAGCTGAAAACTCGACAGTTCCAGCACCACCATATCCTGAGGTCTTATATTCTCCACCTCTGTAAACAGTGGTGTACCGATGTTTCCTCCGACATAAACCTTGTATCCCGCTTTCTTCAGTATTTCCCCCACCACCGTGGTAGTGGTGGTCTTTCCGTCGCTACCGGTGATTCCGATGGTTTTCGCCCTGCAGTACTTCAGAAACTCCTCCATCTCTGAGGTGATGATTGCACCATCCTTCTTCGCATTCACAAGCGCAGGATGATCAAATCTCATGCCGGGCGTCTTGAAAATCATATGAAGACCTATGAGATGATCCAGATAATCCTCTCCCAGATTCAGCTCCACCCGGTCCTTGAAACCATGGACCTCTTCTCCAAGGGAATCAAGCTCTCTTTTATCATAACCGACTACTTCAGCACCGAGTGAAAGAAGAAATTCGATGAGCGGAATGTTGCTCACACCTAGACCCACTACACCGACGCTTTTCCCTTTGACTTCCTGTTTGAACTCATTAAAATCTCTACCCATTACTATCCATCCTTATATCCTGTTCTGAGACTGTCCAAGCAGTCTGAAGTATAGTGCATTCTGTGCCATGGCTGCCAGTGCAAACCCGAATATCAGTGTCATAATGACGATGCGACCTAGGTACACACTCATGAGCAGGATGACAACCGCCGCCGCCGCGCCAAGCATCAGCCTGAAAAATCTGTTCATCGTCTTTCCAAGCACCTCTTTCAGCGTCCCTTTCTCATGGACCATCACAGGTACCGTCGCCAGTATCGTAAAGAGCATGAAGAAGATCAGAAGCTGGAGAAGCACGTAAACCAGGTTCATCTCACTGATGTAGAAGAACAGGGCATTGTACAGCGTGAATGTGATCAGTACCGCACCCAGAAGTCCTATGAGCAGGCTGCTTTTCAGGTTCTCCCTGTATCCCTTCACAAAATCCTTGAAGATGCCTTTCCCTTCTGCTCTTTTCCTGCTCACCGCATATAGAAGCGCTGAATAGGAAGGGAGAAGATTCAGGCTGAGCACTGCCATATACAGGTAATACATCACAATATTCGTGGGATTGTAAAAGAGAAGAAAAAGCAGAATATGAAGATTGAAAAGCATGAATAGTGCATTGCCCATGATGAGATCATAGACACCATCCACTGCTTTCTTCACAGAACTTTTTGCCAGCTGCTCGTTCGTCTTTTTATTTCTACTATTGTCTTTCATTGTTCCTCCATCTAACCGATATTTCTTACTCTCATTCTATCTTCTTTCCGCAGAATCAACAAATGAATTATCATCCTGCCATCTGAAAAGAGCAGGATGGGGATCTACACTCCTCCATCCTGCTCGCTGCTAAAATTCCAGTTTCTTTTCCACGTAATCCACCAGGTCAAATACAGATAATCTAATCTGCTCCATGGTATCACGGTCTCTTACGGTTACACTCTGGTCTTCCAGTGTATCAAAGTCTATGGTGATGCAGTATGGCGTTCCGATTTCATCCTGTCTTCTGTATCTCTTTCCGATACTTCCCGCATCGTCATACTCCACATTGAAATGCTTCGCCAGCTGCTCGTAGACTTCCAGAGCCTTCTCGGAAAGCTTCTTCGAAAGCGGAAGAATGGCCGCCTTCACAGGTGCGATGGCAGGATGGAATTTCATTACCGTCCTCTCCTCTCCATTTTCCAGCACTTCTTCCTCATAGGCATCGGACAGGAAGGATAAGAACATTCTGTCCACACCTACGGATGGCTCTACACAGTAGGGAACATATTTTTCATTGGTTACAGGATCCAGATAATTCATATCCGACTTGGAATGCTCTGCATGCTGCTTCAGATCGTAATCCGTTCTGTCTGCAATCCCCCATAGTTCTCCCCATCCGAATGGGAATCTGTACTCAATATCCGCTGTACCCACACTGTAGAAGGAAAGCTCTTCCTCTGAGTGATCTCTCATTCTCATGTTTTCCTCATTCAGTCCAAGATCTGTAAGGAAGCTCCAGCAGTACTTCTTCCAGTACTCGAACCATTCCAGATCCGTTCCCGGCTTACAGAAGAATTCAAGCTCCATCTGTTCGAACTCTCTTGTCCTGAATATGAAGTTACCAGGAGTGATTTCATTTCTGAAAGACTTTCCGATCTGTCCGATACCAAATGGCACTTTCTTTCTAGAGGTTCTCTGGATGTTCTTGAAATTCACGAAAATCCCCTGAGCCGTTTCCGGTCTCAGATAGATCTCTGTCTTGGAATCATCTGTGATTCCGAGAAAAGTCTTGAACATCAGGTTGAACTTTCTGATATCCGTGAAGTTCTTCTTTCCGCACTTCGGGCATACGATGCCGTTTTCATCGATGTAGTTTTTCAGTTCTTCCTCACTCAGTCCGTCTGCGGAGGCATACTCTACTCCCTGCTCGGTCATGTGGTCTTCCACAAGCTTGTCCGCTCTGAATCTCGCCTTGCACTCCTTGCAGTCCATCAAAGGATCCGAGAAGCTGTCCACGTGTCCTGAAGCAACCCATACTTCCGGGTTCATCAGAATGGCGGAATCAAGCCCTACGTTGTATGGGCTTTCCTGTATGAATCTCTTCCACCAGGCCTGCTTCAGATTGTTCTTGAGCTCTACGCCTAGTGGACCGTAGTCCCAGGAGTTTGCCAGTCCTCCGTAAATATCTGAGCCTGGATACACAAATCCTCTGCCTTTGCTTAAAGCGACAATTTTGTCCATGGTCTTTTCCATTATCATCATCCTCCGATTTTTTCTAGTATAAACAAAAAAGAGCATACACCATGAAGGGACGGAAATAAATCCGCGGTTCCACCCTTCTTGGCATAAGCCCTGCTCTTACAACCATATTGCTCAAAAGCGCCCTTCATCCTCCTGCCTGCATCCTTCCACCAGCCGGATACTCTCTAAAAGCACAGAAGTGATTACTCCTCTTTCTCAACGCAACTATTAAATAAAAAAAATGGCTCCGCGAAGAGGACTCGAACCTCCAACCTATCGGTTAACAGCCGAGTGCTCCACCATTGAGCTATCGCGGAACGTCATTACAAAGACTATTATACCAAGGATATAGAGAAATGCAAGGCCTATTTTGAAAAAATATTGAAATCCGCAGCTTAAATTCTGGTGCAATGTTCTGCAGGGAGCACACTCACACTATTATGCGATTAGCACCTCAGTTGCAGGCACATTGAGATATTCCGATTTCTCTCATACTGTGTCCGTCTTCCCTTTCCAGCACGCAGCTTGCTTTTGCGCCACCCTCTTCGAAGTGTCTCTGAGAAAAATACAAAAGTTTTTCTTGACACTTCCTGAAAATTTTCTATAATGAGATATAACAAAGCAAAGATGAGAAGAGTACATCATGGTTAATGTTTTAGAGAGTCGGGGATGGTGAAATCCCGATACAGAAACATGGTCGAAGAACACCTCGGAGCTGCCAGAGGAAAGGAAACGAGTAGACCTGGACGGACCTCCCCGTTATAGGAGTCGGATATCGACAGATCCACTGTCTGTATCTTAAAAAGTGAGCTTTTTCAAAGCTAAACTGGGTGGTACCGCGGAAGCCTTTCCTTTCGTCCCTATGTAGGGATGGAGAGGAATTTTTTATTTTAGGAGGAAAACGCCATGTACAAACCGACCATGACCTTGAAAGAGACCCAGAAAGCCATCAAGCTCATCAAAGTGTTCTTCGAACACGAACTTTCCGAAAGACTGAACCTCACCAGAGTGTCTGCTCCTCTTTTTGTGGAGAAAGGCACTGGCTTAAACGACGATCTCAACGGCATCGAAAGACCCGTCGCATTTGATATTCTGGATTCAGGTAAAGAAGTGGAAATCGTGCAGTCTCTGGCCAAATGGAAAAGAAAAGCACTGAAAGACTATGAATTCTCCCTTGGGGAAGGACTCTATACCAACATGAACGCCATCAGGCGTGATGAGAAACTGGATCACATCCACAGCATCTATGTGGATCAGTGGGACTGGGAAAAGATCATCGGAGAAGGTGACAGAAACCTGGAGACACTGAAAGATACAGTCTGCATCATCTACTCCATCTTCAAGGATGCGGAACTGCTTCTTGCAAAGAAGTATCCATTCCTGAAGCCTCAGCTGCCTGAGGCCATCACTTTCATCACCTCCCAGGAGCTCTATGAGAAATATCCTGACAAGACAGCCAAAGAAAGAGAAAGCGCTTTTGCAAAGGAAACAGGCGCATTCTTTCTCATCGGCATCGGAGATCATCTCACCAGCGGTGAAAGACATGACGGCCGTGCACCGGATTATGACGACTGGAGCTTAAACGGAGATCTGCTCTTCTACAACGCTGTTCATGATGAAGTTCTGGAACTTTCTTCCATGGGCATCCGCGTGGACAAGGAGACGCTGCTGGCTCAGCTGAAGAAATCCGAAAAAGAAGACCGCACAAGTCTTCCTTTCCATTCCCTTCTTCTGGAAGGGAAACTGCCTCAGACCATGGGCGGCGGAATCGGCCAGTCCAGAATCTGTCAGTTCCTTCTGAAGAAATACCACATCGGAGAGGTGCAGAGCAGCATCTGGCCTGAAGAAATGAGAAGTGAACTGGCCCTGAAAAACATTTCTCTCCTTTAGCAATCAGCATTCTCCTTATGATGCAAGGCAGGCTCCGCGCTCCGCACTGCCTGCCTTGATCATACTTGCATAGAATCATGGATAAAAGCTCCCTCGGCATTCACTGCTGAAGGAGCTTTCTTATGCTGTTTATATTCTATTCCTGTGGCTTCATGGTCGGGAAATCTTTCTGATGAAATTATAACCCTTTAAGACTCTCCATTTCCCTATTTACCTAATGATACGATTACCGCGTATTTTACATTTCTTCGTATCTCTTTATAATCTGTCGTAACTCTGTCGTATAGTTGTCGTAAGTCACCATCTAACATTCAGATTTAAAGTAATCATGTAAATTCAGCATTTCCAATCGCTTAAAATCTTTAGTTGCATCAGCGTATATATTCATTGTGATCTCCGCATCTGCATGTCCTAGAATATCCTGCATGACCTTTAGATTAACCCCTGCTTCACACATTCTTGTTGTAAATGTATGTCTTAGCGTATGGATACTAAATCTCGGAAGAGTTACTGGATCTTCATCTTCACTTTTATCAAGTACTGCAAAGTTACAATCTCTGATAATTCTCCTCAATGCTTTATTCAGAGTACCATTATGTTGCACTCCGCCAAATCGGTTGACAAAGATAAAATCCGTGTATCCATCAACCTTTGCATTACATTTAATCCCAGATTCTTCTTGTAACTTTTTCTCAGCAATAAAAGCTTCCTTCACTTTCGGTAACATTGGAATTATTCTTCTTCCCGCTTCAGTCTTTGGTGTGTTTACCGCAAATAAGCACCCATCTTGCTTCTCTCTACTGTAATATACAAGTGTGTGGTTTACGTCAATTACTTCTTCATCTAAGTTAATATCACACCAACGCAATCCAGTAATTTCTCCAACTCTCATTCCAGTCCACAACAAAACCGAAAAAATTGGATGCCACCTCGAATATTGACTGTTCTTTAGGTATTCTTCAAACAAATCTTGTTCTTGAAGCGTTAATGCCTTCCTTTTAACAGAATCGGTATTACGCGCCTTTTTAAGCTCTCTCAACGCATTATCCGAGGGATTATATCTTAAATAATCATCCTCAACAGCGAGATCCAGAACTTGATGTATAACCGTATGGATATTGTCTATTGTAGATATTTTTAATTGTTCTTCATCTGCAAGCCTATTATAAAAGGCTCTTACATCAGATCTTTTCAAGTCTACTATTTTAGTGTTCCCAAATCCATCTTTGACAAACTGGTTATACATATACTTGTAGTTTTGAAAAGTATTATCTTTAAGTCCACGCTTTAATTGAGTCCATAGATCATACAAATCATTAATTCTAAGATCTTTTCGATCAGATCTTATCCCGTCTAGAGCATCTCGTAATACATCCAACTCTTTACTACGCAACTCATCAAGTGTTTTAGCATAAATGGAATGTCTCTTTCCTCTATTATCTTTCCACTTAAATTCAAATGTTCCGTTGGTTCTCTGGTACTCTCCCTCCTTTAACACCCTATTTTATTATCTTTTCTTCTCTCTACTGCCATGATACTTCTCCTCTCATAACGATAAAGAGAACACGCTTTAACTAATTATAGTCTCAACATGTTCTCATTGTCCATCAATAAACCATATCAATATTGTTTTATATTGAGTACGTCTTTTCTAAATATTCATCTAATGATTTTCTCTTGATTAACCTCTTACTTCCACACCAAATTACAAACTTACAATTCTCTTCATTGGTGAGTTCTCTTAATTTATTGACCCCTATTCCAAAGTACGCTGAAGCTTCTTCAAGTGTAAGGTTTGATTTTTCCCAAATCGGAACTTCTCGTTTTATAAACACCACTCCAATCTCCTAATCAAAAGGATATTCATAATTTACTCTCTCTGTAGAAAACAACTTTTCACGCTTCAAGTATTCCTTTGTAGAAGAGTACTCTTTTATATCACCATTTGCTTCATAAACAACAACACGGTGAATACGTCTAAGAAAGGCTTGCCATGATTCCTGATCATCTTTCTGTATTTCAGAAAACTGCTTTTCCAAATCCCAATTTGAGATAATGTAGATCCGATCGTAACAAGCAAACTTGTTTGAGTACCTACTTGGAAGCTCTATTGGATATATATCACAATACAGGAGCATTTCTTTGATTTTTAGAGAAGATCTAAACTCATCAAAAGCAATAACTGATTGTCCATTATAAGAATCAAAGGGATGCTGGTAATCTGTGACCCTATAAACATTTGAATAGCCATTACTCTCAAGAACTCCTCTTGTTTTTCCAGTTCCTGTTGCTCCGCAGATATAGACGACTTCTAGATCAAGACGAACTGTTTCTTTGAATCTCTCCATTAAGACTGTTGTTCGTACTTTATCGATTTTATCAATTTGTAGAATGTAATCTTGGTTCTGTGCCAATATTTCTGCATTGGTCATATTATCCAAAACCATCTGATACAATTCTGACATGTCTCCTCTTTTACCTTTACTATCTGGCGGTTGTGTTCCGTACTCTTCGAATGATCCTTCTATCTTTTTTTCCTGCTTTGATTTATCATTCTCCCATTTCCCTGTTTTCCTAACATAATTTACATTATCAGAAACCGATCCTTTACACTTTTCTATGTGAGCTTCTGGAAAATATCGCTTAATCATGCTGAATCGAACTCGAGAAGCAAATGTCACAAATACATGTGTGTGGAACTGTGATCCTTGTTCATCTGCCATACAGATATATGATAGAGTCTTAAAGTTACTTCGGAAAATACTTAATATTTGCTGATGAGAGTAATTTTTATCTAGTGGCGAATTTATTGTTAGTTGATACATAAATGATTGCGTATCTATTCTGTACACTCCCTTCTGTTCATTTTGTTTTTTGATTGGAACACTCCAAAACCCTTGCAAACACTATATGTTTAAACGTTTGTGCACTGTTGGGTAATACTAAGCCAACAGTGTGTGGGCTTGTGGCTTCGCCACCGCCCACCACTTTCTTTTATTTTGTTAGTGCATTAATACAAATTTGTTGCATTTTGTCTGCATCACGAACTATAGGGATTTTAACAAATTCTAACTGTGAACCCTGCAACAATACCACACCTTCACCCACTGTAAATTTTCTATCGTTTACTTCATCAATATATTCCTTAGGTATTAGCATCTCGTATATACTTCTATTGGGTGCTCCTACTATAATGACTACACCATAATTTAAACGACTTCCAGAAGGGAAAGCAGCTGCATCAGGACGCTGGCAAGATATGATTAGTCTCACAGCAAGAGAACGACCTAGCATTAAGATTTCCGACACTTTACGCATTACTTCATCAGCTTTCTTTTTGTCAGTATTTTGAATGGCTAGTATGTTAGCAATGTACTCATCCCAAATCAGCGTTACTTGATCTCGGCTTGAATCTTCACCAGATTGCCGTTTATGGAGTATGCCATATACTATCTCCAATGCTTCAATTGACCTTGTATAAGGATAGTAACGAGGACATTCACGCAAATAAGCAAATTGATCATCCTGTTTAAAATCCGAAAAGTATACCGTACCTTGTGAATCATTTTTGCATATTTTCGCGAACAGTATGTTTGTGGCATAGCTTTTTCCACTTCCTGACATACCACATAATATTGTATGGCTATTTGTCTTTGATGAAGTATCAGTAATGATTGGTTTTTTCATTCCATAACCGTACCATTTATCAAAATCATAACCAAGGATTAAATCAAAAGTCTTCGTCATATAAGTTACCCCTCGATTTAATCTCCCTTCCAGGAACTGTGTGAATAACAACTCTTCTACCATTTGCTCTTCCATAATCTATTTTTTCAACAAAACTAATATTCATAGAATCTGCAATGGCATCCATTCTATCAATCCAAATATTTAATGGAATACTAGATTGAAATTCTCTTACAGTCACTTCAGTACCTCTAATACGCTTCTTAAAAACAAGTATAGGACAACCATTTCGCAAATCTTGTGAAGTAAATGCTTCCTCAAGATCCGCTTCATCCTTCTGTGCTGTAATATTTCCAATGGTTACAAACAATCCTGCTAATAGAAGAAGCGGTATTGAAACAGAAAGGAAATTTACAACAAACTGAATTAAAGGGATCATAATGTTAGGAATGTCTAATAACAGTATCAACTTATTTTTCTCTCGCCATATAATTACTGCTAGTATAAGTATTGGTATTAATAGTATGATAAGGAATGGCATGTAAAACATCTGATATACTCCGAGACGAACTCTGGAAAATTCTTTAAGCCTAGTCCTTCTGTTTGATGTGTATTCATTATTCATACGCATTGATCCTTTCTTAATTAAACATCAAGGGGCAACTAAGCCCCTCAATGTCAATTATTATTATTTACCTACTTTAGTTACCTTTTCGATCCTCCCTTTATAGTTATACGCTATCTCAATGGAATCATTAATTTTGGTATCAGCAGGTAGTTCAATTCCTTCTCTCAAAAAGAATTTCTCTGTTCTGTACCCCTCAATGTTCTCATCTTTGAATGCTACGAAGATATTTTTACCGTTAATTGTTTCTCCAGATGTGTTAGTAAAGTTAATGTGCTGTAATCCAATAAGTGTTGCTTTCATTTTTTTATCTCCTTCAATTTTTTATTCGGTTGCGCTTCCGTTGAGTTTATATTATCATCAGAACTAGTTATTAAATTCGGAATTTATTTCACAAAACCACCCAATTGATACCTACCTATAAAGGAGATATCTATAAATATAGAAAATATATTAGAATTCATTTATGAAAAAGCATCTAAGAGAATTAGAGATGAGGTATTGAAGTCAAATCTTTCACATAAGGAAATTTATTGCCATGACAGTAAACAAATAAGTTGGATAATCAACAACAGACGAACTCAAAATAACCGTTTTTTAATAACTGATGCAGCCCTTGATACTACTGATGATTTTCTTGAAAATGACGGACTTGTTCACAAATTACCATTTAATAACATAAAAGAAATTCTGTGGGGTACTGACGAAGAAATTAGGAATTATTTGCAGGATTTATTTAGAATCATATGGAATGAGGTATCATCAGTAAATAATGCTTATCAGATAGATAAGGAACTATTTATGAGTGATTATGTTCCTTATGCAAAATATAGTACTTATTGGAACATACTTTTTTCAGTGAACAACGTATACCCTGCGATTCTATATGGAATTCTAGAAGATGATGTTATCAATAACATAGATTCTGCTCGCGATTCTGCTCTTTTGTACTTTTATGAAAAATGCAAATCTGATTTTGAAGATATTTTCCTAGAATTTGCAAACAGAACGAAATCATTCAGTAAAATTAACAAGGTTTTTCTTAAGTCATTTATTGAAGATTCTTTTATCCCGATGCTGAATGAATATCAGCCCGATGATCATTCTTTAGGTCTACGTGTGAAAAAGCTCATAGCATCCGATTTAGCCCATTGTGCTTCTTTGGTATATGATACTACTCTTAATAATAGAGTGTATCTAACCAATCTAATAAATGCTTCTTCTGTATATATAGTCAAATTAGAAGATATTCAAAGAAACCAGTATAGACTCACAAACAATGAATTATAGGATTTTATAAGTTATGAAATCAAAATTTAATAAGAAAATGAAAAAAAGCGACCATTCTAAATGATGATCGCTTCTTCTCATTTGAAGAATTAAAATATTCCTAAGAATCGAAAATATATCAGCTATAAATTATCGATTACCTTTCGCCCTATTATGTGTTTTGCATAGCATTTGACAATTTTTGATGTCCGTTGATCCCCCCTTACTCCATGCGGTTACATGGTCAGCATCCATTTCTGACAACTTCCAGATTCGGTTTCTATTACTATCATAGCTTATAGCGCACAGAGGACAATTCGATATATCTTTTGTCTTTGCTTCATTAGTTTGTTTTGAATAAACAGTTTTTTTCACTATTTCATCAAAAACCCTAACGCTAAGCAGTTTTTTATCCGTACACCCTCCCAACACATATTCATAAATTCCTTTTTTATCCTTTACATAAAAATCTTCAAGTAAAGAATTTACTTGTCTTGAAATATCTTGAGGATTATAGGCATTACCATGATATTTCTCATATAGCGAACCCCACTCAAGACCACACATAGTTGGTTCAACACTTGAAAAGACACTTGAAATCCAATCTATTACACTAGTAAAATATGATTTCAACTCATTAATATTATTATCATATCGATGTTTACTCATGTAATCATCAATATGACCTTTACTCACCCAATTGAGTGCAGTTCTTAAGAAGTCTTGACGTTTAACATCACCTTTAATATAAGCACTCCATTTTTGTACATTGGCATTTTGAGAATTGCTAAATTCCTCTTTTGCCTTTGTAACAAAAGGCCCTGAATGAATCGCATTGGATAACTCCTGATCATTAAGTGGAACGCCTGCGATATTTATAGTCCTGAACCACTCTTTTATTTCTGATTCCGTTCCAGAGCAAATATATATTGTCATCTTAGAAGTCATAATTTTTTCCTGTAAATCCGAAGCTAACCCAGAGAAATAATGTGGTATTCCGTCAGATCCAATAATAGGAAATTTTCCAGTGACAAATCTACCAAAACTTGTAATTCTCTGTTGTCCATCTAAGACTTCATATTTATCAGCTTCTATTTTAGAGAAGTAGATAAGTCCTAAAGGATAACCTTTTAATAAAGACTGGATAACAGCTACATCTTTTTTGCCGTCAGCATATATATAATTCCTTTGATATTCTGGCTGAATGACTAGTTTTCCAGATAAACCAAATAGCCCTTTACCTTCATATTCGTTGTATACAAATCCATGACATATTTCACCAACTGAAATATCAGTTTTCAATTCAGTTATCACTTGCTCACCTTCTTCTTTATTACAATCCTGCTATATGGTATTTGTGGTTTACCATCTTTAAAGTAGTAAAAATCTCCATCACGTAAACCTTTGTTAATTTTCTTTAATTTCCTATCATAAGGTCTAATCCCAAGTTCTACACCAAGATTTCCATGAGCTAGCCCCAGTATCTCAAATTGATCTGGATTGTATTTATCAAGGAAACTTGATGGTACTCCCATAGCACCTTCATAATCTGAAGGAATCGCGTCCACATAAGGAACTTCAATAGCATCAAAGTTCTCATACTTAATATAGCCATTTTCGAGTATTTCTTTATGTTTGCTAAACTTTAAGTTATCACTCATTGTCATTAGGGATAAAGGTAAGTGTCTTCTACCGTGATCTACATTAGTATACCAACAAGCATTTCCTAATCTAGTGTAGTTTCCAACATAACCGAGCTTTTCAGCCTTTAACTTGTCTTTTGGGTCAACCTTTGCTCCCTCTGGTACTTCAAACACCATGTCTTTTCCATTATTTGTAGCTCCGATCCATAATTTATTATCCTTAATTAATGGAAAAATCTCCTTATATGATGCAGCACCAATAGTTCCAATGATTATACATTTCTTATCTGCTTCAAAAATCCAATCTACAAACTCTCTAAACAGTGAAAACGGAGGATTTGTAACTATTATATCTGCTTCATCTCTCAACGCTCGAACTTCATTAGAGCGAAAATCCCCATCTCCTTCAAGATATCTCCATTCGAGATCATTTATATCAACATTTCCCGACTTATTGATATCTTTAGTTAATGTATAAATTTTGCCTTGTGCATGAGACTTCTTTTCATCATATTGCGGTGATGTCATTTCAAATAATGTTAACTGATGATATTGCTCATACTGAGATTTCTTGCTATCAAAAGAATAACTTGTACTTATTAGCTTTTTTAGCCCCAGAGCCTCAAAATTTTGCGCAAAAAAACGTGTGAAATTACTCCACTCTGGATCATCACATGGTAGTAAAATGGTTTTACCTTTAAATACATACGGATCATATTCTAAATACGCATTTATTTCTTTTTGTACATATTCAAATACAGTATAGAACTCATCATTCTTTGCTTTCTTAGCACTTAACAAACTATCATTCGCCATTCTATAATCGCTCCTTACGTAGTCATGTATTCATAATATCATATAAAATAAGAAAATGGTTAGACAGATATTTGTCTAACCACTTTTTAAAGCGTATTCTCTTTTTCAGTCGTAAATCAGTCGTATATTTCAATCATAATAACTCACACAAATTGATACTACTAAGGTTCTATTCCTGTGGCTTCATGGTCGGGAACAGTATGATGTCTCTTATGGAATGCGCATCCGTCAGGAACATGACGATACGGTCCACACCGATACCCAGTCCGCCTGTTGGTGGCATACCGGTTTCCAGAGCACTCATGAATTCCTCATCGATCATGTAGGCTTCATCATCCCCAAGCTCTCTTTCGCCGGCCTGCTGGTTGAATCTTTCTCTCTGTACGATGGGATCATTCAGCTCTGAATACGCATTACAGATTTCTCTGCCGAAGATGAATCCTTCAAAACGTTCTGTGTACTCAGGATTTCCTCTCTTCTTCTTTGTCAGCGGAGAAATCTCCACCGGATAGTCCGTTACGAAGGTAGGCTGAATCAGCTTGTCTTCGCAGAATCTTTCGAACATGGCATTTAAGACATCACCCTTTGAGGTATGTTCGATATCGTATTTGAAGTCATCCTTCATATGATTCTCTCTTGCCGCTTCATGGGCTTCTTCCACTGTGATGGCATCGAAGTCGATTCCTGTGGCTTCCTTCACAAGTTCAGCCATGGTTGCTCTTCTCCATGGAGGAGTCAGATCGATCTCCGTCTCTTCATAAGTGATCTTCATGGTGCCCAGCACGTTCTGCGCCACAGAAGATACCAGATCTTCTGTAAGATCCATCATATCGTTGTAGTCGCTGTAGGCTTCATAGAGCTCAATCATGGTGAATTCAGGATTATGCTTGTAGTCGATTCCTTCATTTCTGAAGTTCTTGCCCATGTCATAGACCTTTTCGAATCCGCCCACGATGAGTCTCTTGAGATAAAGCTCTGTGGCGATTCTAAGGTACATGTCGATATCCAGTGAATTGTGATGGGTGACGAAAGGTCTTGCTGCCGCTCCACCAGCGATGGGGGATAGAATCGGTGTCTCCACCTCAAGATATCCTCTCTCATCCAGATAGTTTCTGATTTCTCTGATGATCTTCGTTCTCTTGATCATCTTTTCCTTCACATCAGGATTCACAATGAGGTCCACTTCTCTCTGGCGATAGCGAAGATCCGCATCCTGCAGTCCATGCCACTTGTCTGGAAGAGGCTTCAGGGCTTTGGCGATGAGTTCAAAGCTTGATACCTGAAGAGATACCTCACCGGTTCTTGTGATGAAAACTTCACCCTCCACACTGATCCAGTCTCCCAGGTCCAGTGTCTTGAAGAACTTCAGCTTTTCTTCTCCTACGTTGTCCAGCTTGATGTATAACTGAAGCTTTCCTTCTCTGTCATGAATATCAGAAAAGCCTGCTTTCCCCTGAACTCTTTTTCTCATGAGTCTACCTGCTGTCTTGATCTTCACGCCTGCAAGCGCTTCATGATTTTCCTTGATTTCAGTGGAGTTGTGTGTCACTTCCACTTTATAGACATCAAAAGGATCCTGCCCTGCTTCCTGCAGCGCTTTCAGCTTATCCCTTCTCTGCATTTCCTGTTCTGACAGTCTGGTTTCATTTTCTCTGATGTTATTCTCTTCGTTTGTCAATCCTGCACCTACTCTCTTCCTATTTCTAATATCTTGAACTTGCTGGTTCCGTTTGGCACCATGGCTATGACTTCATCCTCCACTTTATGCCCGATGAGCGCACTGCCCACTGGTGATTCGTTGGAGATCTTGAAGTTCATCGGATCCGCCTCTGTGGAACCTACAATGGAATACGTCACTTCTTCTTCAAAATCATAGTCATATACCTTCACGCTGCATCCTACACTGACGATATCCAGCGAAATCTCACTTTCGTCAATGACGGATGCGTTTCTTAACGTATTTTCAAGCTGTGAAATCTTTCCTTCTACGAAGGCCTGTTCATTCTTTGCTTCATCATATTCGGAGTTTTCACTGAGGTCCCCATAACCTAGTGCAACTTTGATTTTCTCTGTTATTTCTTTACGTTTCACTGTCTTCAGGTACTCAAGTTCCTTTTCCAGTTTTTTGACACCCTCATAGGTCATTACATACTTTTTTGCTTCACTCATTTTAAATCCCCTTAATGGTTTATTTGATTTCCTATTATAGTAACATTGTCCTTATATGTCAATGATTTTAGCTTTTTTCAGCCAGCTTCTCTTTGTAGGAAGCCAGTGTTTCCAGTACTACTTTGGGGTCCGTTTCATAATTGATTGTATTTTTCACTTCAGTACTATTGGGCATCCCTTTCAGGTACCAGCCCACATGCTTTCTCATTTCCCTTACTGCCTTATACGCTCCGTCATAGGACAGTGTGTTGTTGTAATGAAGAATCAGCGTATCCAGCCGCTCTTCATAGCCAGGTCTCTCATAGGATCTTCCTTCCATGGCCGCTTTGATTTCTTCAAAGATCCAGGGATTCCCCAGCGCTCCTCTGGCTACCATGATGCCATCGCATCCGGTTTCAAACATGTCCAGGGCATCCTGTCCGCTGAAGATGTCACCGTTTCCGATGACCGGTATACTCAGGCTCTCCTTGATCTTTCTGATGACCTCCCGATCGGAAGTTCCGGAATAGAACTGGTCTCTGAATCTTCCGTGCACGGTCACAAGATCGGCTCCCGCATCTTCCATTCTCTTGGCGAAGTCCACTGCGGTCTCCTCTCCCATCTTGAACCCTCTTCTAAATTTACAGGTGACGGGTTTGCTGGTGGCTTTCTTCACTTCCGTGATGATTTCCGCCGCCTTCTTCGGATCCAGCATCAGAGAGGATCCTTCCCCGTTTTTCACAAGCTTCGGAGCGGGACAGCCCATGTTGATGTCGATGAGGACAATATCCTCATTCTCACTTAACTTGCCGGCGATTTTTGACAGAATCTCTTTTTCACTGCCGAAAAGCTGCACGGCTATGGGTTTCTCCTTGGGAGAAATCCGGAGGAGTTCCTTCGTGTTTTCACTTCCGTAATGGAGCGCTTTGGCGCTGACCATTTCAGAGTATACCATAGAACAGCCCATGGATATGGCGATCTCCCTGAAGGAGATATCTGTAACGCCAGCCATGGGTGCCAGAAAGACATTGCTCTCAAGTACACTATTTCTTATTTTTATCATATATCAGTTTCAGCCCTTCCAGGGTTAGATTCGGTTCCACAGCATCAATGCAGTCGGTGTTCTGATTGATCAGTCTTGAAAAGCCTCCAGTAGCCACTACAAAGGGTTCATCCTCTCCGTCAGCCATCATTTCCGCTTTCATGAGCTTAACCAGATGCTCCACAAGACCGATATAGCCATGGACCATACCGGACTGCATGGAGACCACGGTATTCTTTCCGATGACTTTTTCCGGTTTCATGAGCTCGATTCTGGGCAGCTTCGCCGCTTTCTGGAAAAGCGCTTCTGCGGAAATCTTGATTCCCGGAGAAATGATGCCTCCGGCATAAGTCCCATCCTTCTTTACGGAACAGAATGTCGTTGCCGTTCCGAAGTCGATGATGATGAGGCTTCTCTGGTATTTTGCAGTAGCTGCCACAGCATTTACAATTCTGTCCGCACCCACTTCTTTGGGATTGTCCGTTTTCACATTGATTCCAGTCTTCACGCCGGCTCCCACCACAATGGGGGTTACCTTGAACACCTTTCTGACCATGTTTTCCAGAGAATACATGACATTAGGAACGACGGATGAAATGATGACACCATCTATGCTTTCCACCTCCAGATGATTCAGTCTGAAAAGGCTGATCACATCAATGGATATCTCATCAGAGGTCTTCATGAAGTTTGTGGACAGTCTGAAGTCCGAAACGATGCTTGTGCCATCATGTACACCCATGACGATATTGGTGTTTCCTACATCGATTAATAGTATCATATGACAACTCCCCATAATATTTTAAAAGCAGCTAAAAAGCTGCTGATGGATACATTTTTCTGTGCTGCTATATTTTTGAACACTATAATTTTAGCAATAACTACCCGTTTGTCAAGTAAATCAGACAAATCAGTTGAAGTTCCCTTCCTTATACTGCTCCATGAACTTCCATCCGGCTGGAGAAAGACTGACCCTCTCCCCAAAAGGAAAGGCGAAGTCAGTCCCAAGACCGGCTTCACCTGTTTCTTCACTTTTCTAGAATAATCCGAGAATGTTGCCATCCTCATCAATGTCCATGTTGTTGGCAGCTGGCACCTTCGGAAGTCCGGGCATGGTCATGACATCTCCTGTGAGACATACAATGAATCCTGCACCGTTGGAGAGCTTCACTTCATTGACCTTCACTTCAAAGTCCTTAGGCGCTCCCAGAAGCTTAGGATTGTCAGAAAGGGAATACTGGGTCTTCGCCATACAGATCGGCTTCTTGTCCAGTCCCATGGCCTCGATTTCCCTGATGGCCTTTTCCGCCTTTGGAGAATAGGCGACGCTGCTTCCACCGTAGATTTCCTTCACGATGGTGCTGATCTTCTCTTTTATCGGAAGTTCCACATCGTATAAAGGCTTATAGGTTCCTGCGCCTTCAGCCACCTCGATGACCTTACGTGCAAGTTCGATTCCGCCTTCTCCGCCCTTTTCCCATACTTCGGTCAGGGCAACCTTGACATTCATCTTATTCAGGAAGTCTTCGAAGAACTGCACTTCCTCTTCAGAATCAGATACAAACTTATTGATGGCAACCACTGGTTCAAGATTGAACTTTCTGATGTTTTCAATCTGCTTCTCCAGATTCACGATACCCTTCTCGAGTCCTTCCACATTCGGCGTGGAAAGATCTGCTTTCAGAATCCCACCGTGATGCTTCAATGCTCTCACCGTCGCTACGATGACCACCGCACTCGGATTCAGACCACCGAATCTGCATTTGATGTCCAGGAACTTCTCTGCGCCAAGATCCGCTCCGAATCCTGCTTCCGTCACCACATAATCTCCCAGCTTCAGTGCCGTCTTTGTGGCTAGGATACTGTTGCATCCATGGGCAATATTGGCGAATGGTCCGCCATGGATGATGGCAGGTGTATTTTCAAGGGTCTGAACCAGGTTCGGCATGATGGCATCCTTCATGAGCAGCGCCATGGCACCCTGTACATTCAGATCCTTCGCGAAGATGGCTTCTCCGTCGTAATTGTAGCCGATGAGAATCTGTCCCATTCTTTCCTTCAGATCTTCCAGTGAAGTGGCAAGGCATAGAATCGCCATGATTTCAGAGGCTACTGTGATCATGAATCCGTCTTCTCTCGGGAATCCGTTGGGTTTTCCGCCCAGACCCACATTCACCTGTCTCAGTGCACGGTCATTCATGTCCATGACTCTCTTGAACAGAATTCTTCTCACATCTATGTTCAGCTTGTTTCCCTGATGTATATGATTGTCGATGGCTGCTGAAAGAAGATTATTGGTCGTGGTGATGGCATGCATGTCTCCTGTGAAATGAAGATTGATATCCTCCATTGGAACCACCTGTGCATATCCACCGCCCGCAGCGCCACCCTTGACCCCGAACACAGGTCCAAGAGACGGTTCACGCAGTGCAATCACTGCTTTCTTGCCGATCTTCGTCAGTGCCTGACCTAGACCTACCGTGACTGTAGACTTTCCTTCTCCTGCAGGAGTAGGATTGATGGCTGTGACCAGAATCAGCTTCGCATCCTCTGCATCCTCTTCTCTTTTGAGTACGTCCAGAGAAATCTTCGCCTTGTACTTTCCGTAAAAGTCCAGATCGTCCTCCGTGAGTCCCATTTGTCCTGCCACATCTCTGATGTGAAGCATGGTTGATTCCTGTGCAATTTGAATATCTGTTTTCAAAGTGTACCTCCTAAATTGTTTTATATTATTTGCTGATTTTACGCATGAATCTTTCCGCGTCTACCATTACTCTCTCGTGAAGGGCTTCTCCGATGAGTATTTCTCCATCATATGCTTCCATGCGGAAGCTGAGCTTTCTGCCTTCCGCTTCCAGGAGCACCGCTCGTGCACGCACTTCACTTCCCACTGCTGTGGCTTTGAGATGAGAAACTTCCATTCTTACGCCCACAGTGGTTTCGCCTTCCGAAAGTCGGGGCTTTACAAGCTCCTTGGCCGCATATTCCATCAATGCCACCAGAGCTGGTGTCGCATAAACCGCAAGATCTCCTGATCCGTGGGCTTCTGCCGTATCTTTATCCGTTACAGTTCTTGAATGCTCATAGACCATTCCCGGTCTCAGTTCATCGATCATAAAAACCTCCAATTCAAATACCATTATAACATCCCTTGTGATTGGATTAAAGCGCTTCCCTGAGATTCTGTAATCATTTACATTTCCTCACAAAATAATAGGCAGAACATCTGCCTATTATCATCTTCTATTATATACTCAGCTTTCGGTCACAGGTGTTCCTTTAAAGTCCTCTTCTTCAGCCTTTTCTTCCGCAGCTGTTTCCGGTGCCTTCTTCGCTTCCTTCACTGGAATCGCATCCGCATGGACACGTTTTGTGATCTGACCGGTGGTGAAAAGTTCTTCGAACTCTTCCGCTTCGATCTTCTCGAACTCCAGAAGCTTGGCCGCCAGGATATGAAGTTTATCCATGTTTTCCGTAAGGATTTCTTCCGCCTTCTTATAAGCGGTATCCACCAGTTCCTTCACTTCATCGTCGATGAGCTCACCCATCTTTTCCGAGAAGTTCTTGGACTTGCTGAAATCTCTACCCAGGAACACTTCCTGGTCCTCTCCAAAGGAGATGGTGCCCACCTTTTCACTCATTCCGTATTCCGTGACCATGGATCTTGCGATCTTCGACACTCTGTCGATGTCGTTCTTGGCTCCGGTGGAAATATCCTTCAGCACAAGAGATTCCGCCACTCGTCCACCCAGAAGGGAGACCATCATGTCCAGAAGCCTTGATTTGCTCATATAGGAGCGGTCTTCTGTAGGAATGTGCATGGTGTATCCTCCAGCCATTCCTCTTGGAATGATGCTGATCTGATGGATGGGGTCCATATTCGGAAGCACTCTGCCGATGATGGCATGACCTGCTTCATGATACGCCGTAAGTCTTCTTTCATGGTCGGAAACAAGTCTTGACTTCTTTTCCGTCCCTGCAATGACTCTTGTGATGGCTTCATCCAGCTCTCTCATGGTGATGAACTTCTTATTTGCTCTCACCGCAAGAAGGGCCGCTTCATTGGTGAGGTTCTCAAGGTCGGCTCCTGTGAAGCCTGTGGTCATTTTGGCCAGCGAACTCAGATTCACATCTTCGCCCAGAGGCTTCTTTCTGATATGCACCTTAAGAATCTCTTCTCTTCCCTGTGCATCGGGATAACCCACTGCAATCTGTCTGTCGAATCTTCCGGGTCTCAGAAGCGCATTATCGAGGATGTCCGGTCTGTTGGTTGCCGCGATCATGATGATTCCTTCGTTGATGCCGAAACCGTCCATCTCCACCAGCAGCTGATTCAGTGTCTGTTCTCTTTCATCATGTCCACCACCAAGACCTGCGCCTCTTTTTCTGCCCACCGCATCGATTTCATCGATGAAGATGATGCAAGGGGCATTCTTCTTGGCCTGCTCGAACATGTCTCTTACTCTGGATGCTCCGACACCGACGAACATTTCCACGAAGTCTGAACCGGAAATGCTGAAGAACGGAACACCAGCTTCTCCTGCCACCGCTTTGGCAAGAAGCGTCTTACCTGTTCCAGGAGGTCCTACGAGAAGGATTCCCTTTGGAATTCTTGCGCCAAGGTCCAGATACTTCTTCGGATTCTTGAGGAACTCCACTACTTCTTCCAGCTCGTATTTTTCTTCTTCCGCACCGGCCACATCCTTGAATGTGACGGATTTATTGTCGGGGTTTGCCATCTTGGCACGGCTTTTACCGAAATTCATGGCGCTTCTGTTGCTGTTGCCCATGCTCTGATTCTGCTTGTTCATGAAAATCAGGAACATAGCTACACCACCCAGAAGAAGCACTGGTGTCAGAATGGTCCAGAGGGAGAAATCGGATCTTGGTGTGTATCTTTCAATGACCTCTTCCTTCCCTTCCTCATTCAGAAACTGCGCCAGTCTTTCAGGTGCTGCCACCGTTGTGAAAGTGGTATCATCGGTTTTGATTCCTTTGATGGTCATACCATCATCGGAGATATTGATTTCTTTGATCCTGTCCGCTTTATACTCAGTGGTGAATTCATTAAATGAAATGGAATTCAGCTGATTGTCCACGTTGTTGAATAACAGCATGGCGATGAAAAACAGCATGATCACCGCTACAAAGCTGAACATATTGGGTACTTTACGATTTGTATTCATACGCTCATCAGGCAATTCTACTTTTTTGCCTGCTCCTTTCTTTTGCTCATTTTAAAGAATGCTCTTTAAATTAAATTGTATACTATTTATTCTACAGGTAAATCCCGAAAGAATAAAGGATAATCGACGTTATTTCTGATAAACTTCTTCCTTCAGGGATGCCACATAAGGAAGATTCCTGTATTTCTCGGCATAATCGATGCCATACCCGATAATGAATTCATCAGGAACTTCATAGCCCACGTAGGTTACCGGAATATCATTGGTTCTTCTGTCCTTCTTATCCAGAAGGCATACGATATCGATTCCTGCAGCACCTCTTGTCTTCAGGTAATTGACAAGATAGCTTAAAGTCAGTCCCGTATCGATGATATCCTCCACAATAAGGATATTCTTTCCGGTGATATCCATATCCAGATCCTTGTTGATTTTCACGACACCAGAGCTCACAGCTCCTGTTCCATAACTGGATACTTCCATGAATTCAATATTGCAGGGGATGGTGATTTCCTTCATGAGATCTGTCATGAATACCACTGATCCTTTAAGAATCCCCACCAGAACGAGATCTTTTCCTGCAAAGTCCTGACTGATCTTTGCCCCAAGTTCTCTGCATTTTTCTGCCAGCTCTTCTCTGCTGATCAGCACTTCTTTTACATCATTTTCAATCATTTGCTTCCTCCTCGAAGATTCCGATTTCGAGAATCTTCTCTGTACTGTCTTTCACTTTATAATCATCACTGATGATCATGGATCCGATGTAGAACACATCATTGCGATTCTGGAATATCAGAAGTCTGTCCCGATCCTCTCTGCTGATTTTCTTGTCGATGAGGATGTTCTTCAGTTTTCTGTATCCGTTCATCCCGAAGGGTCTCATCCGGTCTCCTTCCTGACGGTTTCTCACTATGACGGTTTCCTCCATGAGATCTCCGTTGAAGAATCTCAGTTTCTTGTCTTTTACGATCTGGTCTCTTTCCACAAACCGGAATCGGATGGTCTTTCCATCCACCACGTAGGTTCCTGGAATTTTCAGTTCCTCATGAAGCATTTCTTCTTCCCTTTCTGTATCCGTTTTTTTTCTCTCGATGATGAGATTTCCATAATCATTTCTGGCAATCACTGCATCTTTGATATCGATGAGTTTCCCTGTCTCTTTTGTCTGAAGGGCAATCATATCCTTGATATGAACTTCTTCAATATCGGATAAATCGCCTTTTACGCTGCTGATGGCATCAAAAAGCAGTCTTGTGACCATGGCCTTCGGTTCCCGAAAAGCATCCTTTTCGATGACAACGCTCCTGTTTTTTCCTTCCCTGACATAAAGGCTTTTCATTTTTCCCATCTGCCTTTGGATATAATCCAGATCCTCCTTCAGAAGCTCCGACATTCTCCATATGGTTTCCGGAAAATCCTCATTGAAATTCTCTCTGATATAAGGAATCAGTTCATTTCTCACTTTATTTCGCTGATAGATGCTGATCCTGTTGGAATCATCTTCTCTCGGAATCATCTGATGATCCTCGAGATAAGCGCTGAGCTCCTCTTTCTTCAGAAAAAGAAGAGGCTTGATATACTGCTCTCTTTTTGAAGACATGCCCGTGAGTCCATTGAGACCACTGCCTCGCATGAGATTCAGCAGCACTGTTTCCACCTGATCATCCAGGTGATGTGCTGTGGCACACTTCTCATAGTTATGGTTTACCATAATTTCCTTAAAAAATGCATACCTGATTTCTCTACCAGCCGCTTCAAAGGACATTCCTTTTTCCTCTGCATGAGCGTGCACATCTACTGCAGTGCTGTAAAAAGGTATGGAGAGCCTTTCTGCCGTTTCTCTGCAGAAGGCTTCATCCTCCTCCGCATCTTTTCCCCTGAGCATGTGATTCACATGACAGGCACCCAGTTCTATATGAAGCGCTTCTCTCAGCTCTTGAAGGATTCCCAGCAGCGCCAGTGAGTCTGTACCACCTGAAAAAGCGATGAGCACTTTCTCGTTTTCCTCTATTAAGTTGTTTACGAGAATATATTCCCTCACTCTGTCAAGAATCATTTCTGCTCCTCCGTGGGCATAATCGTTCCATAATAATACTCTTTTCTAATGTACCTTCTTAGTTTACCTTCTTTTTTCTTTGATATCAATGAAAAAGGCAAGGTTTAAAAAAGCCTTGCCTCTTGTGGTTTTCTCTATTCGATATCATCTGGCTGATACAGATCCACCACAGTGTCCGCTTTCAGCGACGGATCTTCACTAAGATCTTTCGGCCCTCTCATGGTGTTGATCCCTTTACAGTTCTGGCACTCATATCCTTCTTCCACACGAATGAAGTATGTGATCTTCTCACAGTTGATGCAATAAGCATCTTTTGCTTCCAGCATGGCAATCCATCTCCTTTCGACTAAACTATGGTTTACTTTATTATACAATTCTTCCACAGCACTTTAATTAATATTGTAGAAAGATACTGTAAACATTGTTCTTCTCTTTTAATATTCACTGCCTTCACTAGATTCTCGAATCAGACCTTGAATGTTCCATGCCGATAAGCTATAATTAGTTTGTTCGTCGGGGTGTAGCGCAGATGGTAGCGTGCTTGACTGGGGGTCAAGAGGTCGCAAGTTCAAGTCTTGTCACTCCGACCATTTCATGAAAAAGACTGTTTCCAGAGAGAGGAATTTCTCATTGGAAACAGTCTTTTTCAGATTTTCTACATTAGCCCAGATCATCAGGTTCTTCAGCTGATCAGTACCAGACTTGCTGCCATGACCATCATTCCCGTGATCAGTCCATAGATTGCGATATGGTGTTCTCCGTATTTTTCTGCTGTGGGTAGGAGTTCATCGAGAGAAATATACACCATGATTCCCGCCACCATGCCGAATACAATACCAAACATGGAATCACTCAGAAAGCTTCTCAGAAGGAAGTAGCCAATGATGGCGCCGACGGGTTCTGACAGACCGGAAAGAAAAGAAAACTTGAACGCCTTTCTTTTGCTTCCGGTGGCATAGAATATGGGCACAGAGACTGCAATACCTTCCGGTATATTATGAATGGCGATGGCTACTGCAATGCTCACACCCATGGTGGGGTCTTCCAGAGCCGCAATGAAAGTGGCCAGTCCTTCCGGAAAGTTATGGATGGCGATGGCCAGGGCCGAAAATAGGCCCATTCGAAGCAGCTGATGGGATTCATGGGCATCCTTCTCATGCTGGGGCAGCGCTTCCATTTCGCTGGGATCCTTCAGTTCATGCGGATTTTCCGCTTTCGGCACCAGCTTGTCGATGATGGCGATGACGAAGATACCTCCGAAAAAGGACAGCGTGGCATAAAGATATCCCAGGCTTTCCCCATGCACCGCTTCCAGAGACTCTCTTGCTTTCACAAAAATCTCGATCAGAGATACATAGATCATGACTCCTGCTGAGAACCCCAAGGCTGCAGATAGAAATTTCTTGTTCGTTTTCTTCGTGTAGAAAGCCATAAGGCTTCCCACTCCTGTTGCAAGACCCGCAAATACGGTCAGCATAAAGGCGAAGAGGATGGTTCCGGTATCGTAATTCAAATATGTCACCTCTCTTTGCTATTCATTCTAGTATATTCGGCTGATTCAATCAATATCATTCCAACCGAAAGAAGCAGTTTGCTGTCCCTGACAGCATACTGCTTCTGACTCTTCCTCATATTCTTCTCAGATTCTTTTCTATTTCATCAATGTCTCTGCAGTACTTGTCAGCGCCGGTTACGGTAGCCACATTCTCCACATGCTCAAATGCGCTGCCGCCTATGAGAATCGTCGGTGTTTTCGTTCCGAATCTCTGCTTCAGGATATCGATGAGATTCTTTGCGGAGTCAATGTGATAGGCGATGGTCACAGAGAGAATGATGGCGTAGGGCTTCTTCTCTTCGATGGCCTGAATGATGTTATCTGTAGGAATCAGGTTGCCCAGATAGATCACATTATGACCATTGGACTCCAGCATATCCCCGACCATCTTGAGGCCGATGTTGTGCTGCTCCGCTCCCGGAGTCAGAAGAAGAATCGGCTTTCGATCTTCGTTTTCCTTGTACTTTCGTCTTTTGATCAGCGCCATGTTCTCCAGAGAGATTTCAGAGATGAAGTGCTCTTTCCAAATAGGCAGTTCACCCTTTTCCCACAAATCCCCGGTTTCAGTGAGCGACCGCCTTATGTAGTCCTCGTAGATGATTCTGGACGGAACGCCCTTCTTAAGGAAGGAAAGGAGAATTTTTCTCACGGTTTTCTTGTCTCCATCCAGAAGACTCTTCATATACTCTTCATAGGAATAATCCGGCTTTTCCTCTTCCTGCTTCTTTTCCTCCACCTTCCGGGCATAGTCCTCACGTCCAAGCAGATAGTCCACCGATACCTTATATAGATCCGCAATTTCCGACACCTTCATAAGATCCGGCACTCTGGTTCCATTTTCATAATTGGCAATGGTGGTCTGTCCGATGCCAAGAAGCTTCGCCGCATCTTTCTGCGTCAGATTGTTTCTTTTTCTCAGTTCTTTGATTCTGATGGTGAATTCACTGTTCATCTTCTTTCATGCCCACTGTCTCTGAGCACTTATCCTCCTCTCTTTATATTCTCTGTTTATACACTCATTATGTGATATTCTTATTCGATTTCTGATCTTTCTCCTATTAAATCACGTTTTGTGATAATGAGCAAGTTATACAATTAAATTGATTGCAATATTTCATTACGTGTTATATTATGAACATAACGGATAACGATTATTAAAAAAGAGGTGTGTTATGAACGATTACTTGTTGAGATTCAATGAAATCATTGAATCCGAAAACAGAGAAGAATCTCTGGCTTACATTAAAGAAATACTTGAAGAAAGAAAACTCAGTGTCATTGAGGTTTACGAACAGATTCTGACCCCTTCCCTGAACTCCATGCAGAGCAGCGGAAACGAAGAAGTGGACATCTGGAAGGAACATATCAGAACCTCCATCATCAGAACCATCATTGAAAATGTCTATCCTTATGTCATCAGAGATCGGGACGAAAAATATGGCGTGAAGAGCGGAAAAAAGATCGCCGTCATCTGCCCCACCGATGAGTATCATGAGCTGGGGGCAAGAATGATCACAGACTACTTCACCATGCTGGGCTACGAAGCCACCTATGTGGGCAGCAACACGCCAAGAGAAGTCTTCGTATCAGGTCTGAAAACCCAGAAGCTTGATTATATCGCCATCAGCATTTCCAATCCCTACCATCTGATTTCCACAAGAAACACTATTGCAAGAATCAGAGAAGTAGACAATAACGTGAAAATCATCGTAGGCGGTAATGCCATCTCAAAGCTCGGCGAGAAAGCGGAGATTCTTAGCGCAGATTACTATCTGACCACTTTCGATGACATCATTTCACTTGCAGGAGGACATATAGATGAAACTACCCTTTAAAATCGCATTACGGTTTCTGAAATCCAGTAAAGGTCAGACCGTTCTCATTGCCCTTGGCATCGCCATCGGTGTCTCGGTTCAGATCTTCATCGGCTCCCTGATTCAGGGACTCCAGAAGTCTCTGGTGGATACCACCATCGGCAATCAGCCTCAGATAAGCATCACAGCAACCAACGAGGACAAACTCATCGAAGGATATGATGAAATCCTCTCCTCCATAACAGACAAGGAAGATCAGGTGATCAACCTTTCCGTCGCAGCAGACGGTCCGGCACTGATCAATCACGAGGATGACACCTACAGCATCCTTGTAAGAGGATTCAACATCGATGAATCCGATGCGCTTTACAACATCAAAGAAAGCGTCGTGGAAGGAACTCTTCCTGAAAATGACTATGAAGTCCTCATCGGTATCGATCTCAAGAACGAGTCGGGCATCGATATCGGAGATGAAATCGACGTGGTGGCCAATTTCGGCGAAACCCACACCTTTACCGTCACTGGAATCTTCAACCTGGGCGTATCGTCCCTGAACAGCTCCTGGACCATCACGAATCTTGCCACAACCCAGGACATGTTCTCCTTTGAAGATCGTGTGACCAGCATCGACATGCAGGTGACAGATGTGTTCGCAGCAGATGCTGTGGCCGCATCCATCAGCGACAGACTGGGCAGTGATGAACTGCTGGTGGACAACTGGAAGGACCAGAACGAGGATCTTCTCAGCGGACTCAACGGACAGAGCGTCTCCAGTCTCATGATTCAGGTCTTTGTCATGATCTCCGTGCTCCTTGGTATCGCAAGTATCCTTGCCATCACCGTAGTACAGAAATCCAAGCAGATCGGTATCCTGAAAGCCATGGGCATAAGAGATAAGACCTCCAGTCTCATCTTCCTGTTCCAGGGACTGCTTCTAGGCGTTGCAGGCGCAGTTCTGGGTGTCATTCTTGGACTCCTTCTGGCCTTCGCCTTTACGAAGTTTGCCCTGAATCCGGATGGAACACCAGTGGTACCGCTGTTCATTGACCCTATGTTCATTGCACTTTCTGCAGTCATTGCAGTCATTGCATCTGTCGTCGCTGCACTCATTCCAGCCAGAAAGTCCTCCAGACTGGACCCCATCGAGGTGATCAGAAATGCGTAAGAATATCATAGAACTGAAAAACATCAATAAAATATACGGAACCACAGTGAAGACTCAGGTCCTTTATGACCTGAATCTGGACATCCAGGAGGGAAGCTTCACTTCCATCATCGGACAGTCCGGTAGCGGTAAAAGCACACTGCTGAACATCGTCGGTACGCTGGACAAGCCTACCAGCGGTGAAGTGTACATAGGCGGAAAGAGAACAGACCAGATGAAGAAGGATGAACTGGCGGATCTGAGAAACAAATCCATGGGATTCATCTTCCAGTTCCACTATCTCCTTCCGGAGTTCACAGCCCTTGAAAATGTGCTGATGCCACACCGCATCATAGATGAAAAGGTCAGCAGGGAAACCCTGGACCGCGCCAATGAACTCATGAATCTGGTGGGTCTTGAAAAGGTGAAGAACAACCTGGCCACCAACATGTCCGGTGGACAGCAGCAGAGAACAGCCATCGCAAGAGCCCTCATGAACAATCCCAAGATCATCCTTGCGGATGAACCCACGGGAAATCTGGACTCTGACACCACAGAAACCATCTACAACCTTTTACGAGACATCAACGAGAAGTTCGGCACCACCTTCGTCATCATCACCCATGACAGAAGAATCGCGGAGAAAGCCGACAGAATCATAGAAATAGCCGACGGTAAGGTCGGAATGGATATCTAAATCAGAAGGAGGCCAGAGCATGATTCCACAAGGACGAATACAGAAACTCAATACCCTGGACCCTCGAGAGGGGGACTACATCCTCTACTGGATGCAGGCCTCCCAGAGAATATCCTGTAATCATGCACTGGCTTTCGCCATGGATGAAGCGGCAAGGCTTCATCTGCCCCTGGTGGTCTATTTCGGTCTTACCGCTTCCTACCCGGAAAGCTATGAAAGGCACTACCATTTCATGGTGGAAGGGCTTCTGGAAGTGAAGAAGGCGCTCACAGACATGGACATCCAGTTCATCGTTCTGAATGAAACACCTTCCACGGGGGCCGTAAAACTCTCCGAAAGGGCAGCACTTCTTGTCACGGATCGTGGCTATCTCAAGATCCAGCGCCAGTGGAGAGCGGAAGCGGCAGAAGCTGTTTCCTGTCCCATGCTCCAGGTGGAATCGGACGTTCTGGTTCCCGCCGATGAAACTTCCATGAAGGAGGAGTATTCGGCAGCAACCATAAGAAGGAAAATCGAACGCCTCATACTGGAGTACGCACCGCCCCTGGAAAGAAGAGAGATGAAGAAATCCTCCCTTTCCATGAAGCTCCCTCTCTCCTCCATTCCCTTTGAGAATGCTGAGGACATCCTGAGCGCACTGAGCGTCAATGGAGAAGTAGCTCCAGTGTCCCACCTGTATAAAGGAGGATACGCGGAAGCCAGAAGAAGACTGGATGATTTCGTGGAAAACAGGCTGGAGTATTATGCAGAAAAGAGGAACGAACCTTCAGAGGATCTGGGCTCGGATCTATCCCCCTACCTCCACTTCGGACAGATCTCTCCTCTGGAAATCTACCTTGCCCTATCGGATCATCACTCGGAAAGCAAAAGAGTGTTTCTGGATGAGCTGATCGTAAGAAGAGAGCTGGCCGTGAACTTTGTGCTGCGCAATCCCCATTACGACTCTTTCGCATCCATCACCTCCTTCGCGAAAGATACACTGCTTGCACACAGCAAGGATGAGAGGCCTTACCTCTACTCAACAGAAGAACTGGAGCAGGGTAAGACCCATGATCCATACTGGAATGCGGCCCAGCTGGAAATGGTCCATCTGGGCAAGATGCAGGGGTATATGCGGATGTACTGGGGCAAGAAAATCATCGAATGGACTGAAACCCCGGAAAAAGCCTATGAAACAGCTCTTTATCTCAACAACAAATACAATCTGGACGGAAGAGATCCCAACGGATTTGCAGGTGTGGCCTGGTGCTTCGGAAAGCACGACAGGGGTTGGAAAGAGCGGCCGGTCTTTGGAAAAGTACGCTACATGAATGCCAATGGGCTTGAGCGGAAATTCGACATCAGAGCCTATGTGGAGAATGTAGAGGCTAAGATCAGAAGGAGCAGAGATGACCATGCGTAAGGAAAACATCATCACGAAGAGAAAAACCCATCTGGGCATCAGGAAAGACATGCTTCAGGAACATACGGTGAAAAAACTCGAAGAAACCTATCCGGAACTGCGCTTTTTGCCCAATGAGAAATCAGAAAGCAGCAAGGAGATCGCCTTCATCACAGGAGCGGATTCTTCAGAAGAACATCCTATTACTGCACCGGTGGACATCCTGAAAGACCCCATCGCCTTCTGGGACTTTAAAAGAAGAACCATGGCCTACACCTGGCTGAGAAATCTTCCACTGAGAAGTCTCTCAGAACTCTATGAAGCATGGTATATTCTGAAATTTCTCTGTCAGGAAATCTATAACACCAAGGCAAGACAACTGGGCAGAGACATGGCCGCCCTGCCTCTGGATACAGGAAAGGATACCATCGAAAAGTACAGAGAGGCCATCTTATCCATCCTTGCACTACCCTCTAGTTCCGCCAGAATCAGAAACAGTCTCTGGAAGAACTACAGCAATCAGCTGAAGAAAACAAAGACCCCTGTTGCCGGCATCAAAACACCGGAAGACCCTTCAGGTGATGAAACACTCCTGGAGGAACTGAGGATTCTCGAAAATGAAGCGCTTGCAGCAAAGCTTTTCTTCGGCACCTCTCCGATTCTGTATAAAGAAATCGATGAGAAACATACAGAAAAGTCAAAATAATAACATTTTGTACAACAATCTGAAATAAATCTGAATTATAATAAGTATATATAACTGAAGCACATAAAACATGCCAAGGAGGAACCCGCTATGCAATTTTTAAAACTTTATCTCATGACTCTGGTCATATTCTTTCTCGTTGACATCGTTTGGCTGGGTGTCATATCCAAAAAGCTTTACAAGGAATACCTGGGACATCTCATGGGACCTGTGAACTGGCCTGCAGCACTTATTTTCTACGCCATGTTCATTGCCGGACTCGTATTTTTCGTCATCAACCCGGCGATTGAAAAAGAGAGCCTGATCTACGCCATCATTGTCGGCGGATTCTTCGGATTCATCACCTACGGGACTTATGATCTGACGAACCTGGCTACACTAAAGGACTGGCCTGTGACCATCACCATCATCGATCTGATCTGGGGAACCTTTTTAAATGCCGCCACCGCAGGTATCACCTATTATGTGGCAACGAACCTCTTCAATATTCGATAAGCTGGAAGGAGTACGACGATTATGAGTATAACCTATTTAGACAGTGAGAAAATCTATTATTCTTTTCTTTCCGGGGCTCAGGAAGTCATCAGAAACAAAAGAGTACTGAATGAAATCAATGTCTTTCCCGTATCTGATGGGGATACAGGAAGTAATCTTGCACATACGATGCATACCATCATGCAGGAAGCGAAAATCGCTCAAACTGTGAAGGAAACCATGAACTCCATCGCCGATGCGGCGCTGAACGGAGCAAGAGGAAACTCGGGCATCATCATCGCGCAGTACATCAACGGGATCTTCATGAGCATCCGAAGCGATGACAATCTCACCATGGCCAGCTTCGCCGATATGGTGAAGAGTGCCGTCCCCCACGCCTATCATGCGATTTCAAACCCCGTGGAAGGCACCATCATCACCGTCATCAAGGACTGGGCGGATGCCATCGACAGGTACAAGGACCACGCCAAGGATTTTCATGAACTTCTATCCAGTTCGGCTCAGGTGGCCATCGCCTCATTGAAGGAGACCCCTCATCAGCTGAAGATTCTGGAAGAATCCAACGTGGTGGATTCTGGCGCAAAAGGTTTCGTCTATTTCGTGGAAGGCTTCACGCAGTTCCTGAAGACCGGTCATTTCGTTTCCGATCATGAAATCGATCAGGAAGACATCGACTTTGTGGAATATCCTTCTCATGATCACGACGTGATTCATGAAAGGTTCTGTACGGAAGCACTTCTTTCCGGGAAGGATCTGGACCTTGACGAAATCAGGAATGAACTGAAACCCTATGGAGATTCTCTCATCGTGGCTGGAAACACAGGAAAAGCCAAGGTTCATATTCATACCAACGAGCCCACTCAGATCTTCCAGATTCTGAAAACAAAGGGAATCATCCTGCAGCAGAAAGCGGACGACATGATCCGTCAGAACGAAGATGCCTATCACAGAAAATACCCCATTGCCCTGGTGACCGATTCCATTGCGGATCTTCCACTGGCGTACATGGATGAGCATCAGATCCATATGATGCCGCTGAACCTGCTCTTTGACAGCTCCACTTATCTCGATAAGGTGACCATGACACCGGAAGTGTTCTATCCCCTGCTGGACCAGGTGGAAGAATATCCCAAATCCGCTCAGCCCAATCCGAAGGTGGTGGAGAATTATCTCGGAACCATCGCCTCTCATTATGACAAGATTCTCGTGATCACCGTGGCCAAAGCCCAGAGTGGAACCCACGGGGTCTTTGACAAAGCAGCAGATCGATTCAGAAAAGAGGGCAAGGATATCATCGTCATCGATTCAAAGCAGAACTCAGGTGCTGAAGGACTTCTGGTCATGAAGGCATCAGAGCTGATTCAGGAGGGCAGATCTCTAGAAGAGATTGTCCAGGAAATCGACTCCCTGAAAAAAGACACAAGAATCCTTGTCAGCGTGAAGAATCTGAAGTACATGGTGCGATCCGGAAGACTCAACAAGACTGCAGGACTTGCAGGCTCCATTGTGAATCTCAAACCTGTGGTTTCACTGGACGAAGAAGGAAAAGGCAGTATTGCAGCGAAAGCATTCAGCATAAAATCGAACATGGACAAAATCATCCAGATTATGGATGAAGATCATACAAACAAGCAAATCACCCGCTTTGCTATCCTGCACGCCAATGATGAAAAGCGTGCACTTGAAATGAATGAAAAAGCGAAGGCCCTGTTGGGCTTTGAACCGGAATATATCATGAACATTTCTACCATCGTAGGAATGAGCGCAGGTGTCGGAACCGTTGCCGTATCTTACATGTGCGAGAAAGGAGATTCATGAATCCATATATAGGCAGTGCGCTGCTTCTTCTGGTGTTCTTCACCATCCTATTTGCAGTCGCACAGATCCTGAAAAACAATTCCATCGTGGACAGCTTCTGGGGACCCTCGTTTCTACTGGTTGCGCTCTACACACTGCTAGTAAGCAATGAGCCTGGAATCCGTTCCTATGTGCTCACAGCCATGATACTCATCTGGTCCCTGAGACTGTTCTTCCATATCACTGTAAGAAACTGGAACAAACCCGAGGACTTCCGATACATCAATATGAGAAAGAGATGGGGCGATTCCTTCCCCATGCTGAAAGCCTACCTTCATGTATTCGTGCTTCAGGGTGCCCTTTCCTTTATCGTAGGACTGCCCATCATCAGTACCAACAGCTCCTCCATGCAGAGCTTGACCCTTACTGGCTACATCGGAATCGTCGTATGGGTCATCGGATTCCTCTTTGAATCCGTTGGAGACAAACAGCTGAAATCCTTCAAGGCGAAACCGGAAAATAAAGGAAAACTCATGACCGAAGGGCTCTGGGCCTATACACGTCACCCCAACTACTTCGGAGATGCCGCTCAGTGGTGGGGAATCTTCCTGCTCTCATTAAGAGAACTCAACGATCTCCCCTTCATCATCAGCCCCATCATCATGACCCTTCTTCTCCTTTTCGTATCAGGCGTACCACTTCTGGAGAAGAAGTACAAGGACCGTGAGGATTTCAAGGCTTATGCCAGAAGAACCAGTAAGTTCTTCCCCTGGTTTCCAAAGAAAGCAGCTTGAAGCAGACGAATAAGCGAAAATGCTCAGGAAAAGACTTTACTCTTTCTTCCTGAGCATTTTCTGATGAAAAGACTTTCTTAAATAAGTAGCCATCCCTATAATCAGAGTAGGAGCTGTTGTTATGAATAATACATTATTGAAACTTATTGCACTGATTACAATGATCATAGACCATGTAGGTGCCATCTTCTTTTCCTATGAGCCCAATTTCAGAATCATAGGCAGAATCGCCTTTCCCATCTACTGTTTTCTTCTGGTGGAAGGATACTTCCACACCAGAGATGTGAAGAAATACAGTATCAGGCTGCTTCTGTTCGCACTGGTTTCCGAAATCCCCTTTGATTACGCATTCTTCGGTGGCATGAACAATACCCATCAGAACATCTTCTTCACCTTGTTCCTTGGTCTCCTGGCTGTCCATGCCATAGAAGCGTATTTCGGGAAGAAACCTCTGATTTCAGTGGCAGGTCTTCTTCTGGCAATGTTCCTGTCCGAGTACTTTCATACGGATTATGGGATGCTGGGCATCCTCTATATTCTCACATTCTACGGTCTGAGAAAGGTGGAGGGACTGCCGAAAGTGCTCCTGATGCTCCTAATCATCGGTATTCTCAATGTCCTGCTTTCAGGTGGACTTCAGTACTATTCCATTCTTGCCGTTCCTTTCATCGCGGCCTATAACGGCAAGCCCGGCCCGAGAAACATTCTTCTGAAATACGGGTTCTATACCGCCTATCCCCTGCATCTGCTGATCCTGTATCTGCTTCAGTGAAAGAATGAAAAGGAGCTCTTCCCCTTCATCGGACCACGAATGAAAAACCCGGAAAATTCATCCTCAGGGATGATTTTCCGGGTTACATTTTTTCTCTAACGGCCTCATGATATTCTATTTTGCAGAAAGGAACATTCCAGCTCTTAGAATCTCCATCACTTTATCCACAACCGTATCAAACTCTTCTTCATTGTCCTCATCAAACATGACATACTTCAGACCGATGAAGTTCGACACCCCCATAAGGAGGTAACTGAGGATAACCGGGTCCACATTGACCACTTCTCCCTCGCCCTGTGCTTTCTTGAGCGCCTGAGCATATCTGTCGGCGAAGCTCTCATAATAATCCACAAACAATGTTTTGTCTATATACAGCGATTCCCAGATGATGTTGTATACATGTTTGTTTTTCCGAATAAAATGAAGAAATGCTTTGAGACCGATCTTCTCCGCTTCGAATCTGGTATGAGATGATTTAATGTCCACTGCGATGGCTTTTCTGATTTCATGGCTGTAGCTTAAAAGAAGATACTTATATAAGCTGTACTTATCCTTGAAATAGATATAGAAAGTGCCCAGTGCGATATCCGCTTCATTGGTGATATCAATGATGGATGTGGCATGATAGCCCTTTTCATAAAACAGTTCTTCCGCAGCACGTACGATGTTGTCTAAAGTCTTCTGTCCTCTTTTGGTTTTCGGTAAATTTACAAACTCTTCCAAGTGTTTCTCCTAACTGCCAGTCCTTCTCTTTGGTAAAATGGGCTGGGCTTTTGTTTTACATCAGTTAAAATTCTACCATATAAAACGGAAATATGAAACAGTCCCAATGCTTCTCTGCTAAAGAATACTCATGGAAAGATCCACTGCGTTGACATAGCCCAGTGTAAGCGCTGTGAAAAGCGCCGGCTGCTCGTACATGGAGCCATGTCCCGTATCTGGCAGAAGCACATAATCCGAGTGCTCAAGCAGCCTGTGCAGCTCCTGCTGCTCTTCCTTCGGTGTCACAAAGTCATGCTCGCTGCTTACGATGAGCGTCTTTGTCTTGATCCCCTTCAGTGCTTCCTTCACATCATGGTTCTCCGCGCTGATGGTGAGTCTCACCATGGAGTCCATGAACGCCTTGTCACTGAATACCGTATCTGTCAGAAGCTTCTTTCTTGCTTCCATCCATGCCCTGTTCCTGTTATAGAAGGCAGGGGAATAGATCACAGGGATGGTTGTGAGGTAGTAGTCCATGGCGTTGTCTCTGGAAAGATTCCATGCATCTCCGATGTCTTTCAGCCATGGGCTTGTGCGGTAGGTGGTGTTAAACAGCACCAGCCTGTCCACCAGATGCTCATACTTCACAATGAACTGCAGTGCCACCTCTCCTCCGTAGGAAATGCCCAGAATGTTCACTTTTTCATACCCCAGCTCGTCAATGAGCCCCTTCAGAACCTCCACCTGAAGGTCCTGGGTATAGGGCTCAAAAACCTTATCTGACTGCCCCTGATCCAGAAAGTCCACGAGAATCAGTCTGTTCTGGTGACTGAATGCCTCCTTGAAGATGGTCCAGCTTTTCGTGGACATCATGATGCCGTTAAGAAGAATCAGCGGCTTTCCTTCCCCATGGGTCTCATAGTAGACCTTTTTTCCTTTTATGCTGAAATATGCCATATACTCCTCCTACTTGTCGAAAATCAGACCGATTTCATGGGCTTCCTTCATGATCTCATCTCTGAAATCCGGATGCGCGATGGCGATAAGTCTTTCAATTCTTTCCTTCACGTTGGTGCCTCTGAGGTGTGCAACACCGTACTCTGTAACCACCATATCCACATCATTTCGTGACAGCGTCACGATGGCTCCTCTTTTCAGCAGGGGTACGATCTTGGACTTCTCTTCCTTCACGCCGGTCTCGGGATTTCTCACCATGGCTGTGGAATAAAGCGCAATGAAGCTTCTTCCGTTCTTCGCATTCTGTGCTCCGATGGCCGTATCCGCCTGTCCGCCGGTTCCGGAGAACTGGATGTGTCCGATGGATTCAGAGCAGACCTGCCCGGAAAGATCCACTTCCATTGCGGTATTGATGGAAACCATGTTGTCATTCAGTCCGATGACCGCCGGATCATTGACATACTTTCCATTGAGAATCATGACCGAAGGATTGTTGTCTATGAAGTCATACAGCTTCTTGTTTCCTAAGGCAAAGGTCGCCACATGCTTTCCCTTATGCAGGGTCTTTTTCTTTCCTGTCACAGCCCCTGCTTCAATGAGCTCCACCATTCCAGAGGTCATCATTTCCGTATGAATGCCCAGATCCTTCTTGTCTTTCAGGGCATAGGCTACGGCATTGGGGATTCCGCCGATGCCCAGCTGAAGGGTGTCTCCGTCGTTGATGAGCTCAGCAATATAGGCTCCGATCTTCTTGTCCTTTTCATTGGGCTCCACATCGGGAAGCGCCGGAACAGGATAATCCGCTTCGATGAAATAATCGATTTCGGAATAATGGATTTCCACATCTCCGAAGGTTCTCGGATAGTTGGGGTTGATCTCAAGAATAACAACATCCGCCTTCTCGATCATCTGAGACTCATAGGTGTTGGATGTGGAAAGGGAGATGAATCCATGCTTGTCAGGCATGGAAGCTGTGCCCACAAAAATATCCGGTTTCACATGCGCAAGTCTTTTCCATCCTGCCAGATGCAGATGATTGGGAATAAAGGAGATATTACCATTCTTAAAAGCTTTTCTCAGTGGGGGTGAAAAAAACCAGCCGTCTATATTGAAGCTGTCCACGTAATCCTCACTCAGAAAATCACCATGAGCCATGGACAGGCAGTTGGTTATGGTCACATTCTTCACGCGATCTGCAATGGTATGGATGCTGTTCATGATGAGCTGCGCTTCTCCTGCACCAAGCCCTGTTACAACATTCATGTCAGGTTTTATCATGTCCAGCGCCTGTTCTAAGGTTATGACTTTATCTTTATACGACATCTTAACATTTCCTCCTATCAGGGTTCATTTTAAAAATAAGGGCAGGTTATCCGCCTGCCCCTATCCTAGACCAGAATCACAGGTGTAGACACATGCTCCGCCGATTAAGATCGGTGGGTTGCCTCATCTGAAACAATCAGATTCCTCCGTGTGTCCCACGGTACTTTTCGGTCTTTTTATTTTTTTATGATTCTATCAGTTTCCTAGAAGTGAATCCATGGACTGAAGTCCGTCAACCGGTTCCCAGCCAGGAGCTCCCTCAACCATACCAACCTTGGACAGGTTCATTTCCTGAGTACCTGCTCGTAGTCCTTCTGAATAGTCGATGAGTCCACCAAATGGGTTCTTGATGGGTTCGCTTTCAAGTGCGTCCATGTATTTGTCCCAAGTGACTGTTCCTTCTACTCTTTTCAGACCTTCTGTAAAGAAGTGTCCAGCAATCCATCCGGTCATGGCATATACGTTTGTTGCATAGTCTGGAGCCCATTCAGCAAATGCAGTCAGTGAATCCGCATTTTCCACCAGGTCAACCCAGCCAAGTCCGTATACGTCGAATTTCCCGTCGATTTCATTGATTACCGCTTCTGAAATTACTGGAGAAACGTTCACGTAGGTTGTGATGACATCCTTGTTCACGTTCTGTGCAGCAAGTTCTTTTACGATGGTAGGAATGGTAGCCTGAATTGCAGCTCCGATGATGAAGTCCACTTCAGCATTCTTGATGGATGTGACAGCAGAGGATACGTCAGTAGCACCTGCTGCAACCTGTTCCGCTACAACTTCGATGCCCAGTTCCTTCGCCTTGGCTTCAACACCTGAATAGAGGTCCTTACCGGCATCGTCGTTCGTATAGATGACACCGATCTTCTGTGCATCAAAGTCACCTACTGCACGAGCAACCATGATCTGACCTTCGGTCTGATAGATCGGCTGTACAGGGAAGATTCCCTTGTCTCTTCCTTCAGCCTTATCGTTGTAAAGCTGACCGATTCCTGTTGCGAAATACACTGCAGGAACTCCATATTCCTTGATGTCTTCGATGGTGGCACCAACTACTGGTGTTCCGAAGTGACCAACAAGTGCAAAGACTTCTTCATCTTCCACCAGTGTGGAAAGAGCAGCCTTACCCTTGACAGGGTCGAATTCATCATCGATATGTGTAAATTCTATCATTCTTCCGTCTACTCCGCCAGCATCATTGATCATGGCAAAATAAGCTTCGATACCGGCGTTGAAAGGTACACCAACTGGTGCATAAGCACCTGATGTGGCAGCAGAGTTACCTACCAGGATGGATGTGTCTGTAACACCCTGTGCTGGTTCCTCATCTTCTTCTGGAGTTTCTGCTGGAGTCTCAGCTGGTGTTTCCCCAGGAGTCTCTGCTGGTGTTTCTGTCTTTTCACCGCAAGCGGCAAGGGATGCGACTAATGCCAGGGATGCTAACATAGAAACGATCTTTTTCATTGATTTTTCCTCCTTAAAATTAACAATGGTTTCCATTGTCATCTTCAAAATAATAGTCTGGTATGTTGTGAATGGTATATTATTTAAGTACCCTAACAGTACATTAAATAGGAATGCTAGTGCTTGCCGAGGTAAGCCTCCACAAGCTTCGGATCGTCAGCCAGAACAGATGCCTTACCATGGGTACTTACCTTCCCCAGTTCTATGACATATCCGTAATCTGCGATCTTCAGTGTCTGAGCGGCGTTCTGCTCCACGATGACAACGGTTGTGCCCTCTTCCTTGATCTCCTTGACGATCTTCATGATGTCCTGGACAATCAGCGGAGCAAGTCCCAGAGAAGGTTCATCCAGCAGCAGCACCTTAGGGCTGCTCATAAGGGCTCTTCCGATGGCCAGCATCTGCTGCTCTCCACCTGAAAGGGTTGAGGAAACCTGATTCTTTCTTTCTTCAAGGACCGGGAAATATCTGTAGACTCTTTCGAAGTTCTTTCTGATCTTCTCCTTGTCCCTCAGTGTGAAGGCACCTGCTTTGAGGTTTTCCTCCACGGTGAGGTCCTTGAATACGGCTCTTCCTTCCGGCGACATGGAGATGCCAAGTCGCGCGATCTTTTCCGGTTCCATCTTCGTGATGTCCTGCCCGTAGAGCTTGATGAATCCGTCTTCTCCATCGATGATACCGCTGATCTTCTTCAGCGTTGTGGTCTTTCCTGCACCATTGGCACCAAGGATCGCCACCACATCGCCTTCGTAGACCGTAAGGTCAATGCCCTTTAAGGCCTGGATGGCTCCGTAGCTTACTTTGAGATTCTTGATTTCCAGTGCGATTTTCTTTTCGCTCATATTACTCCACTCCTAGATATGCTGCCTGAACAGCCTTATTTCCCTGTATTTCCTTTGGTGTTCCAATGGCAAGGAGTTTTCCGAAGTTGATGGCGCAGATTCTGTCACAGACGTCCATGACCAGTCTCATGTCATGTTCCACAAGTAGAATCGAGCAGTCATACTGGTCTCTGATTCTTTTGATGAGTCTTGCCAGGTCAATGGTTTCACTGTCGTTGAGTCCTGCAGCAGGTTCATCCAGGATGATGAGCTTCGGTCTTGCCATCAGTGTTCTGGCAAATTCCACCTTCTTCAGGATTCCGTATGGCTGTCCGCCCACAAGCATGTCTTTTCGATCGAGAATACCCAGGTCGTCCAGGATCTTCTCCGCTTCTTCCCTGTATTTCTTTTCCTCTCTTCTTGCTTTGGGAAGCCTCAGCGCCTGAGAAAGGGTGTTGGCTTCGAAGTCGATATGTCCACCGATGAGCACGTTATCAATGATACTCAGCTCTCTTATCAGTTCCACGTTCTGGAAGGTTCTCACAAGTCCCTGCCGGATGATGTCATGTACAGGCTTTGTCGTCAGGTCCACGACCTGATCGTCATGCCCCTTGAATCTGAGGTCTCCTTTGTCCGGCTTGTAGAACTGGGTGATGCAGTTGAACACTGTGGTCTTACCTGCTCCATTGGGACCGATGAGTCCATATATTTCGTTATTCTTAATATCGAAGGAGAGATCATCTACGGCCTTGAGGCCGCCGAATGCGATGGATAATCCATCCACTGTCAGCACATGATTTTCCATTTTACTCATTCTTCGCCCCTCCTTTCGTCAGCTTTCTGAAAAGTTTTCTGATGTCATAGCCGATACTGATGAGTCCATTGGGATAGAAGATGATGACCAGAATGATCAGCACTCCGTTCAGTACGTAGGACAGATCCTCGAAAAAGGGAATCTGCTTCAGGAACATATCCGGTACGGCGTATACAATGAAGGCCCCCAGTACGGTTCCATAGATGGATCGCAGACCACCGATGATGATGATGGCCAGGAAATTCAGTGACATGGCCAGGCTCCAGGTAGATGGATACGAAAACTTCACAAAGTGCACATAGAGTACACCCGCAACACTTGCAAAAATGGTGGCCAGTGCGAAGGCGATGAGTCTGTGCGTCAATAGATTGACACCCATGGCCTGTGCTGCAGCTTCACTGCCTCTCATGGCGTTCAGTGCTCTGCCCAGTCTTCCTTTCATCATATTGGATGTGAGGATCATGATGATCACAAGAACAAAAATGATGAAGTAGAACATGGTGGTTCGGTCCAGTTCAAGAACACCAAACAGTGTAGGATACTCGGCGGATTTTCCGCTGAATCCTCCCGTATATTTCCCAAGCTCCTCAAAGGTCTTTCGAAGCACTTCCGCTACTGCAAGCGTTGCAATGGCAAGATAGAGTCCCTCGATCTTCAGCGAGACCAGCCCTACCAGTATACCGATGAGGGTCGGAATGAGCACTGCCAGGAAAAAGGAAACTTCGAAGGGCAGGTTCAGATCCACTGTAAGGTATGCCGATATGTAGGCTGCAAGCCCCATGAATCCGGCTGTACCAAGGGAGATGAGGCCGGACCATCCAAGCAGGATGTTCAGTCCCAAAGCCGCAATGGCATAGATCAGTGTTCCACCGATGGTGGTCACATACCCGTTTTTCATGATGCCCATTTCAGCCAGTGTAGGAATCAGGGCAAGGAGTAATCCGAAAAGGATAAATCCGATTGCAGGATGCTTCTGAAATATATTCTTCTTTGCTTTCATACTCTTCATCTTACACCTTCTTCACAATCTTCTTACCGATCAGTCCATAGGGCCTGAACACTATGAAAATCAGGATAAGAATGTATAGAATCTGTCCACCCCATACGGAGGAGACATAAAACAGCAGCAGGTTTCTCACGATACCCATGATATAGGCCCCGATGACGGGTCCATGGAAGGTCTGGAATCCACCCAGCACACAGGCAACCAGTGCCGTGATCTGCACTTCATCCATGAGGTTCAGGGTCACTGAGGTCATGGGCGCCGTCATGACTCCCGCGATGACACCAAGTACACCCGCGACACCCCAGGCAGCCATGGTCACATTCTTTGTGGGCACACCCATGAGTCTTGCCACATACTCATTGGAAGCAGTGGTTCTGATGGCCAGCCCCCATTTGGTTCTCTGGAGAATGTAGAACATCCCCATCATGATGGCCAGACCTAAAGCGATATTGAACAGTCCATTATAGGAGATGGATGCTCCTAGGATCCCCAGGTCACCACTTTCAATGAGCCTTGGCAGCCTTAAAGGGTCCACCCCGAAAAAAATCGGAGCCAGGCCTAATACGATCATGATGAGCCCCAAGGTGATGATCTGTTTCGCCACCGGCGAAACATTCTTCGTATGCCTCAGGATCAGAACGTCGATGAGGAAACCCGTGAGGATCGCACTTAAGATTCCTCCAATCACTGCCAACCATAAGGGCAGTCCGAATTTATTGAAGAGAAAGGTGACCACGAAGGTATTGAACATGGCCACAACACCCTGTGCGAAGTTTGTGGTGTAGGATGTTCTGTAGATGATGATGATACCAAGAGCGGCCAAAGCATAGATGCTTCCCGTCTCAAGACTTCTTAATATAATCTGTATAAAGGTACTCAATTAGCTCTCACCCCATTTGATCACATTCGCTGCCCAGACATATCCGATGCCGGCAGCCACCATGGAAACAACGCTTCCATCTTTAACCTTGCCCTCTTCCAGTGCCAGATGCAGAGAGAGGATCTGGTCGATCTGACCGATATGTCCATAGTCCTCCAGATAGATGGACTGGTCTTCCTTCATGCCCAGTTCACTCAGCATGGCCAGATGACCCGAGCGCTTCATATGAAGAATGGCCAGAAAGTCGATGTCTTTTCTTTCAAGGTCTGATTTTCTAAGAGACTCGTCAATGCATTTGTACCAGTTGGGCATGGATACTTCATTGAGTCTGTCTTTCATTTTCTTTGCATCCATGAGTCTTAAGCTCTTGTATGCTTCCTCTGTATTCTCCGGTGTGATGGGATTACAGGTTCCACCGATTTCCACGCCGGCGGTTCTTGCAAGAGAACCATCCGCGATGATGTGGGAACCCAGAAGAAGATTTCTGCCGTGGTTCTTCTTCAGGATGATGGCTCCTCCGCCCGCACCCAGGTTGTACATCATGGACATGTTCTTGTCCGTGTAGTCCACGAAATCACCGTTTCGGTATCCGCCTACGATGAGGATCGTGTCGATCGAGTCATCTGCCATGAGCATATCCTTCGCGATCTTCATGGTGGATACGGTGGTGCAGCATCTGTTTGCCAGATCGATGCCCCAGGCGTTCACCGCTCCGATGCGGTCCTGAATATAGAGCGCAGACGTGGTCAAGGGATATTCCTTCCACTCTTCTCCGACACAGAGAATCACATCGATGTCCAGAGGATCCACTCCGGTTCTTTTTAATGCATCCAGTGCAGCCAGTGCGCCCATTTCCTGGGTTCCGTCCTTTTCACCTGGTACAGGCTTCTTCCTGATACCAAGCTTCTCGACCACCGCTTCCTTCGCCCAGACACCGCCGGTCTTTTCCGCAATTTCTTCCCCTGTGATGTAAGTTTCAGGGATGTAGATGCCGGTACCGACAATTCCAACGTTTGCCATGATATTCCTCCTTACAGTCTCATTCCTCCGTTAACGGATAAGTTGTGTCCAGTGATATAGGATGCTTCATCGGATGCCAGGAAAAGCGCTGCACTTGCGATTTCTTCAGGCTGTGCCAGTCTGCCGAGCATGGTCTGCGCCGCAAACTTGTCCAGAAGATCCTGTGGTACGGTCTTTAGGATGTCTGTCATGGTATATCCAGGAGAAATCGCATTGACTCTTACCTGGGCACCCTTCATGGCGAATTCCTTGGCCCAGGTCTTGGTCATGCCGATGACGCCTGCTTTGGTGGCCGCGTAGTTCGCCTGTCCGATGTTTCCGAACTCTCCCACTACAGAGGAGATATTGATGATGGAACCTTTTCCGTCTGCCTGCATCTTAGGTCCCACGAATCTTGTAAGATTAAAGACACCCTTCAGGTTCACATCAATGACGAGATCCCACATTTCGTCTGTCATCTTTCTGGTCAGCGCATCTCTTGTGATACCTGCATTGTTCACCAGGATATCGATTCTGCCATACTTCTCTGTGACATATTCTGTGAACGCTCTGCATGCCTCCACGTCGGTGACGTTCAGCTTGTAGCCTTCCACATTGGGGTTTTCATAGGACAGGTCTCCCATGTCCACTGCCACTACCTTGGCACCTTCACTGGCAAAAAGCTCCGCCATGGCCTGCCCAAGTCCTCTTGCTCCTCCGGTAACTACTGCAACTTTGTCTTGTAATCTCATCTTAGTATTCCCTCCTGATATTATATTTGGTTCCATCACACATAGTTGAATCTGATTATAGTTTCTCTTTCAGGAATCCGTTCAGAATCACCAACATGAAATATGAATCACTCTTCATGTTTAGAGTAAATGATAGCGTTTCCAAAGTCAACTATTTTAACAAAGAGCGCATACTTTTAATGAATTCCAACTGAAATCACCTTCAAATTTTAATTTCACCAATGGAACATCTCAATTTTAAACACATTCGCACTTTTTATGTAAACCAATGTAAAGGTTCACAAGAGCCCCTCCTTCCATATGATAATTCTCTCACACAGATCGCATCTTTAATACAATATGAGAAATCAGATTATTCCCTTGTATATCAATGCTATTTACCGTGTTTATTCGATATATGAATTCAGGTTCTATGCTGATTCCTCCTGGTTATATCTGCATTTACGTGAACAAAGCAACAATCTTGTCTATTTCAGACAATGATCCGATTTCCTTCTGGCACATAGAACCATTATATACATATCGTTATACATTTAACAATTCGTTCTGTCATTTTTTCTCCTGTCCTTCTTTCTCCTTTTCCATAGGCATTTCAGGAAACCTGAATTATAATGAAAGAGGCAGATCCATAGAGATGCCTGTAAACAGGTGCTTTTTTTCTCAAATCAGATCCATGTTAAAAAAATAACAGTTTTTTCTCATTACCTATTGAATTTCCGATTTAAAAGTTTATAATGGGATTAAACATGAAAGGTTCATCATGTTAAACATTTTCACTGCATGATTTTGTGAACCGATTATCATACGGGAGGTAACTATGAAAGGAAAGACCATCAGGGAAATCCGGATCGGAGATAGCGAAAGCTATGAAAGAACCGTAACTGAAACAGACGTCGTACTGTTCGGAGGTGTATCCGGAGATCTCAATCCAGCACATTTCAACGAGATGTACGCCAAGGACACTATGTTCAAAGGCAGAATCGTTCACGGCATGCTCACCGCGTCCTATTTTTCCACCATCCTCGGCACACTCCTTCCAGGACCTGGAACCATCTATCTGGGGCAGGAGCTTAAATTCACAAAGCCGGTACGTGTTCAGGATACCATCAAGGCGGTCGCCACCGTCACAGAAATCATAGAAGAAAAAAACATCATAAAACTGGAAACCATCGCATACAATCAGCAGGGTGAAGTGGTAGTAAAAGGATCTGCTACCGTCATGCCACCTAAGTAGGAGGACTAAAATGGATTTTGATCTGAGTAAAAAGCAGGCACTCTCTCTTAAACTGTTCAAGGATTTTGCAATGAATGAAGTGAAGCCCATCGCGGCCGAAGTGGATGAAATGGAAAGATTCCCCTCGGAAACCGTCGAAAAAATGGCTTCCATCGGTATGATGGGCATCCCCGTTTCTTCCGTCTACGGAGGATCCGACGGGGACAACCTAATCTACACCATGGCTGTGGAAGAGCTGTCAAAGTTCTGCGGAACCACAGGCGTCATTCTTTCCGCTCACACTTCACTGGCATGCGGTCCACTGCAGAGCTTCGGAACCGAAGCCCAGAAACTGAAATATCTTGTGCCTCTGGCATCCGGTGTAAAAATCGGAGCCTTCGGCCTTACAGAGCCCAATGCCGGCAGTGATGCCGCCATGCAGCAGACCATTGCCGTGAAAGAAGGATCTCATTACAGAATCAATGGTTCAAAGATCTTCATCACCAATGGTGGCTATGCGGATATCTTCATCATTTTCGCCATGACCGATAAAACCAAAGGAACCCGTGGTATTTCCGCTTTCATACTGGAAAAAGGCATGGAAGGATTCACCATCGGTAAGACAGAGCACAAACTGGGCATCAAGGGAAGCTCCACCACAGAACTGATCTTCAAAGATGTTCTGGTTCCGGAAGAGAACCTTCTAGGACAAGAGGGCAAGGGATTCAAGATCGCCATGAATACACTGGATGGCGGAAGAATCGGAATCGCAGCTCAGGCTCTTGGCATCGCTCAGGGTGCACTGGATGAAGCCATAAAATACACAAAAGAAAGAAAACAGTTCGGAAAACCTCTATCCGCTTTCCAGAACTCTCAGTTCCAGATCGCAGAGCTTCAGACGAAAATAGATGCAGCCAGACTCCTCACCTATCGCGCAGCTTCCTTCAAGGACAAAGGACTTCCTTATTCCAAAGAAGCGGCCATGGCGAAGTATTATGCTTCAGACGTAGCCATGGAAAGCACAAGAACTTCCATACAGCTTCTGGGGGGATACGGCTATACAAGAGAGTATCCCGTGGAAAGAATGTATCGTGATGCGAAGATCACTGAGATCTATGAAGGCACCACAGAAGTGCAGAAGATGGTCATTGCCGCATCTGTGCTGAAGTAAAGGAGAGTGGAAATCATGAATATTGTTGTTTTACTGAAACAGGTACCCGACACCACAGAAATGAAGATCGATAAGGAAAGAGGAACCCTCATACGCACCGGTGTACCCACCATCACGAATCCGGATGATCTGGCAGGATTCGAGGCTGCTCTGAAGATCAGGGATCATCAGGATGCCAGGATCATCTGCGTCACCATGGGGCCTCCTCAGGCGGAGTCCATGCTAAGAGAGCTCTACGCCATGGGCGCAGACGAATGCATCCTGATCAGTGACGGCAGGTTCGGTGGTGCAGACACCTGGGCCACATCCAACACCATCGGTGCAGCTCTGGCTACCATGGATTATGATCTCATCATCGCGGGAAGACAGGCAATTGACGGCGATACCGCCCAGGTGGGACCTCAGACCGCAGAAAAACTGAATCTTCCTCAGATCACCTACGTGGATGAGATTCTTGAAATCAGCAAAGAGAAGATCAGAGTGAAGAAAGCGCTGGAGAACCGATATGAGATCATCGAATCCGACATGCCCTGCCTCATCACCACCTTAAGCACCATCGCAAAGCCAAGATACATGCATGTGAAGAAGATCATGGAAGCTTTCGACAAGGACATCCGCATCATAAAATACGATGACCTGAACCTGGACCCCATGACCATAGGACTGAAGGGTTCTCCTACAAAAGTGAAGAAGACTTTCACAAAAGAAGTCCACAAGAACTCGGACATCCTTTCTCTGGAACCCAAGGAATCCGCCAGAAAGATCTTTGAAATGCTCATGGACAACAACTTCATCGGAAAGAAGGAGGCTCACTATGAATATTAAATCCTATCGCGACATCTATATTTTTATAGAGCATCATGAAGATAAGCTCCACGATGCAAGCCTTGAGCTTCTCGGTGAAGCCGTAAGGCTGAAGGAAAACAGAACGAATCTGGGTTACAGCGTCATAGCAGTGATTCTCGGTGCACCAGGTGAGGAAGCACTCAAAGAACTCGGTTACCGAGGTGCGGATCAGATCATAAATATTCATCATGAATCTCTTCATTCCTACAGCACGGAAGTCTATACCACACTTCTTGATGAACTGATCAGGACCGATAAGCCGGATATATTCCTTGTTCCGGCCACAGTACTTGGAAGAGATCTGGCACCAAGACTGGCAGCGCGCTGCGACACAGGCCTCACAGCAGATGCCACAAAACTTGAATTTGATCCGGAAGATGAGCACTCCTCTCTTCTGTATGTCACTAGGCCTGCCTTCGGGGGCAATCTTTTCGGCACCATCATCAATGAGACAAAGAGACCTCAGATGACCACCATACGACCCGGTGTCATGGATGCCCTTCCCATAGATGAGCATCGACTTTTCACAATAGAGAAAAGAGAAGTCCAGCCTGAGACCATCAGAGATTCCGTAAGGATTCTTGAAGTGCTCCCGAAGGACCACATGGCCATAGACATCGCCAAGGCGGACATCATCATTTCCGGTGGGCGTGGAGTGGGAAATAATTTCCATGTTCTCAGAGAATGTGCTGATATGATCGGTGCTGAAGTGGCAGGTTCAAGAGCCGCTGTGGATGAAGGTCGCATCGACAAGGAGTTCCAGGTAGGCCAGACGGGAAAAACCGTCAAACCGAAAGTGTATATCGCCTGCGGCATCTCGGGCGCCGTCCAGCATATGGCCGGAATGGAGAAGTCAGATTACATCATCGCCATCAACAAAGACCCGGATGCACCGATCTTCGGCTCCTCCAACATCGGTCTAGTGGGTGATGTCCTTGAAATCCTGCCCCTTCTCACCCAGGAAATCAGAAGCTACAGGGAAAGACCTTTTTAGGTCTTTCTCTTTTCTTCCATTCAGATGATTTTCTAGAAACTGTTTACATAGCGGAAAACTTGGTCTAAAATAACCTTTACTATGATTTTGAAAGGATGGATGTATATGATGTCCCAAGTAGAAAAGAAAGAAATCAGCACCGGAAGGCTTGTGGTCTCCTATCTGGAAGCCGGAGACAAGGAGAAGGAACCTCTGGTTCTCATCCATGGAAACACCTCTTCCAGCCTCTTTTTCACCCCTACCATAGATGCTCTGAAAGACAGATTCCATATCTTTGCACCGGATCTTAGAGGATATGGCTATACGGAAAAACTGCCTATTGACTCCACGAAGGGCATGAAGACCTGGTCGGAGGATATCAGAAGCTTTGTGGAAACACTGAAGATCGAAAAGCCTCATATCATAGGCTGGTCCATGGGCGGTGGCGTCGCCATGCAGTACACCATGGATTATCCGGAAGACGTTAAAAGCCTTGGACTCATCAACCCTCTTTCCCCTTACGGCTTCTCCGGAACCAGAGGAAAGGATGGAGAAGTGACCCATGCGTCCCACGCAGGAACCGGTGGAGGTCTTGTGAACAAGGCCTTTGTGGAAAGCCTCAGAAACAAGGATGTCAGTGCGGATAATCCAGCCTCGGCACCTAACGTGCTGAAAGGACTTTTCGGCAGCGACTATGAGATCACCGAAGAACTTCAGAACCTTTTCGTGAAATCCATGTTCCTCATGGAGATCGGGGACGATTTCTATCCAGGAGATGCGACTCCCGTAGCTGAATGGCCGTTCCTCGGGCCCGGTACCAGAGGTGTGGGAAACACCATGAGTCCGAAGTATGTGAACCTCACCGGTATTACACAGATCAGTCCAAAACCTCCAGTCATCTGGTTCAGAGGAACCCAGGATAAGATCGTCTCGGACACCTCCTTCAGTGATGTGGGCTTTCTGGGACAACTGGGCGTCATCCCAGGCTGGCCAGGCGCTGAAGTCTATCCGCCACAGCCCATGGTGACCCAGACCAGAACCGTTTTTGAAAAGTACGCGGAAGAAGGCGGCATCTTCAAAGAGGCAGTCTTTGAAAAGTCCGGTCACAGTCCTCAGATCGAGGAACCGGAAAAGTTCGTGGCAGAATACGAGGCATTTCTTGGAAGCATTTGATGTGAAGAAAATAACATTTTGTACTTCTCCGGGTAAGTTATGCTATACTATCTAATGTAAAATAATCTTGTCCCAATGGGAAATGGAGAGGTACATTATGGAATTAAGAGAAATACTGCGTGCATTTCTGTTCATCATCGCTGCATGCTCATTTGGCATATTCGTCCTTAGTTTCTTCACTCTGGCAAAGATGAAATCCGTGCCGAAGAAAAACAGAAACCTGATGGAATACCAGAAACCAAAGCAGTATAAGACTTTAGGAGTCAGCACCCTAGGCATATCAGCAGTTGCACTTGTTCTTGCACTCTGGATGTAAGAAGTGTTATAGCCGAAAATAAAAGGACCGGAGGAAATCATCAGTGATTTTCTCTGGTCCTTTTATTTATGTATCACGTTAATTAATAGATCGAATTACCATCGTTTCACTCAAAATTATTGAAGAATCCAATCCGAACTGTCTTTAACTGAAATATTGCATCTTTATACCTGAATGAGAAGCGATAAAACTCGATTCTCTTTAACTCAACTTAAACCATACTCTCTTAAGAGGCTCCTCATACCCTCTTGTGCATACAACCATAAGAAAAAGCACCCAGCCCCCTTGATCTGAATGCTAATGTTTGATTTATTTGATCTTTTTCCTTCTTTCAGGTCTTTGATATGGTGTATCCATCTTCACGAGAAAGCATCTTCTCCATGGACACGAAAGGAATCCCATGAATCTGCTCTTGATCACCTGTAGAGTAAAAGTCCAACTTCTCATAGAAAGATACTGCACCAAGGGAAGAATTTGTTGAAATCTTACTATAAGCCACCTCACCAGAAAGAAGTCTATCTTCATAGAACCTGTATAGTCTTTTCCCGTAACCCCGACCCATACAACCCAGACTTACAAAGAGCAACGCAAGAAATCCACCCCTTGCACCCAGCACACCCGCAAAGCGGTCCTCTTCATCAAAAACCCCTAGCAGAATATACTGCTCCTCCCTGATCATGGCAATGAAATCAGATACTTTAAGCGAATCAAGAAAGACACTGACACCTCCAGGAGTGCATTCTTTCGCTTCCGTTGCAAGAAACACTTCCTTAATAAGAAGAAGTGCTTCCTCCACTTCGTCAATACTCAACTCTCTGATTTCCATGACCCATTTCTCCTTTCTAACGCAAAAGAACAGAACCCATATTTTCATTGGTCATGGCTTCGGCCAGTTTCACACCCAGCTTGCCTGCCCCAACAATCATTACTTTCATATCTCCTCCAAAATGTGTATTTTTTACATTATTGCTATTGTATCATTAAGAGAGAATATGTCACCCCTAATAACAGATAACCGACAGCACTGGTGCTGTCGGTCAAATTCTAATATACCGGTAAGTCAATTCTAGTCATGAGCTCTTCCGGATTCTCCACTTCTTCGGGAGAATTATAGTATGTTTCATAAGCTGGTCCCTTGGTCTGAAGACCCTTCTCTTCGATATATCTGTGCATCTCACCATAGACTTCTTTCATACCTTCATAAGGCCCCACATACATACAGGTGACCATTCTGCCTTCTTCAATCTCTCCCGGACACATATCACGGTCTCCAGGAATCACATCATCCACAGGAAACCCCATTTCCACATCCAGATCATTCATATCCCGGTTATAATACGCAATAAAGGGAGCCCCTTCAGGTTCGATATCAAGCTCATTCAGGTACGCACCGATTCTGCTGTAGGAATCAGCAATAAGGTCAGGAAGACGGGTAACGTCCGTACGCGTTCTGATACTGAGCACTGGCTGATAATGCTGCTGTCTGACCTCAATCGCAAGCATTGCCTGTTTCATCTTTATTCGCTCCTTTCCATTTTTTCGTGAATATTATAACACGATCAGGAAATCCCGCTGTGAACTTTCAATGAAGCACTGTTTACAAAGCCGGAATTCCACATACGAAAAAACAGCCTGACACATCAGACTGTTTCTCAATGGTAGCGGGGGTAGGACTTGAACCTACGACCTTCGGGTTATGAGCCCGACGAGCTGCCAACTGCTCCACCCCGCGATATTAAATTAAGTTGGTGCTGAAGACCGGAATCGAACCGGTACGGTATCGCTACCGCAGGATTTTAAGTCCTGTGCGTCTGCCAGTTTCGCCACTCCAGCATATATAAAAGAAATGGTAGCGGAAACAGGACTTGAACCTGCGACCCTTCGGGTATGAACCGAATGCTCTAGCCAGCTGAGCTATTCCGCCACATATGCTGCCGCCTCATCTCAGCGACAAAATTAATTATATATCATGGTCTATGCCTTGTCAACATTAAAAATAAAAATAATACCTGGGCAAACCAGGTATTATTTTCCACTCTCATTATTCTCTTTGATAGACTAGGGTTTACCCTTTTCTATTTTTTGTTCTGACTTCCTGCTTCTTCTTGTAGTCAGACATGATTTCTTCACTTTCTTTCATGAATTTAGACATAATATCTTCAAAATCACTGGATGCAGGCTTCTTCTTTTCTGGAGCAGTCCACTCAACCTCTGCAGGTCTGGATGATCTTTTCTGCTCTATTGCGACGCCCTGCTTTATGGATAGACTGATTTTTCCATTATCATCAATTCCTAAAATTTTGACCTGTACCTTGTCGCCTTCTTTGATAAATTCTTTGATGTCTTTAACATAGGTATCAGCTACCTCTGAAATGTGGACTAAGCCCGTCTTTCCGTTCAGATCTATGAAAGCTCCAAAGTTAGTAATATTTACTACAGTTCCTTCTACAATGTTTCCTACCTCTAAGGTCATGTTAATAAGAATCCTCCTTAAATTTTAAATAAATAAAGTATATAATGAAACCCAATCAGTCTCCTGACGAGTCAATTACCGGAATTTCACCTGGTCTTAATAAACCCAGCCTACTTCTGGCACTTCTTATAGTATAGTCTTCCGTCCGGGTGCTGTCTACCAAATTAGTCAGTTTTTCGTTCTCTTCCATAACTTTTACTAATTCTTCCTGCTGCAGCGCGATATTCTTTTCGATATTATTCATCATGACCTGTTGTCTATATACCGTAAAAACAATGACACCTGCAAACAGTATCAGAAACACTCTTACGAACACTTTCCCGATTTTCATGGTATTCCTCCAAACTTCAAGACGCTTTATTCGCCTTCTTCGTCTGTATCTTCTTCACCTTCCAGAATCTCATACATCTCAGATGCCTCTTCTTTTCTTACATGCTCCTGTATTTTCAGCACTTTCGCTTTGATTCCTTTTTCCTTGAATGTAATTTCTATGATATCCCCTTCATTGATTTCAGAACCCGCCTTGGCGATCTTCCCGTTGATGGAAACTCTCTTTCCGTCGCAGGCTTCCTTTGCCACTGTTCTTCTCTTGATGATCCGGGATACTTTCAGGAATTTATCTAGTCTCAACTTCTTCACCTCATTCTTCATGAATAAACATAGTTTTCATTCATTGTGTATATTATATATTTTGATTGCTCTAATGTGAAGCAAAACTTCGATTTTCAACGAATATAGCCCTGTTCCAGAAGCCATTTCATTGCATAAGATGAAAAAAGATGTAGAAGAATCGAATTCCCTACATCTTTAATACTATGTTTCTGATTATAGTTATTTTTTCTTCTTAGGTGCTGCCTTCTTCTTCTTAGGAACAACGTTCACCTTTTCTTTGAATTCTTTACCAGGTTTGAAAACAGGTACCTTTGATGCTGGTATCTTGATTTCTTCCTTCGTTCTTGGATTTCTTCCAACTCTTTCTTTTCTGTCTCTTACTTCGAAGGTACCAAATCCAACTAATTGAACTTTGTCACCCTTCTCAAGTGTTCCAACCACTGTGTCAAGAAATGCCTTCAGGAAAACCTCAGAATCTTTCTTGGTGAAGCTGGTTGATTCAGCTAATGCAGAGATTAATTCAGCTTTGTTCACAATAAATTCCTCCTTGTTTTTGTTTTATAATGGAATCTACTGTTATTATTCTATTAAAAACCCTGAAACCCTTTATTTATAAGCGTTTTTTTTAATTTTTTTCATCTTTTTTCGCTATTTCCCAGTATTTGTCCAGTTCTTCGAGGGGAAGATCCTTAAAAGTGAGTCCCTCAGCCAATAAAAGCTCTTCCATTCTGCGAATTCTACGGATGAACTTATCTGAAGTTCTGTTCAGCGAAAGCTCAGGATCCGCCTCCAGGAACCTCGAGAGATTCACCACCGAAAAGAGCAGATCTCCCAGCTCTTTCTCCACCTTTTCCGGATCCTTTTCCTCCATAGCTTCCTTGATTTCCTCAATCTCTTCCTCTACCTTATTGAATACAAAGGAAATCTCATCCCAGTCAAACCCGTATTTCCTTGCTTTTTTCTGGATTTTCTCCGCCCTGGAGAGACTCGGATAGTATTTCGAGATCCCGCTGAGCGAGTCACTGAGAGATTCCTCACTCTTTTCCTTCTTCTTCAGCTCTTCCCATTGGACCAGCACTTCATCCGCAGTAAGTTCCTTTTCCTTGTTGAACACATGAGGATGACGGTAGATCATCTTTTCCGATACTGCGCGAATCACATCATGCACCGTGAACTCCCCTTCCTCTTTTCCGATGGTTGCGTGAAGCAGAATCTGAAGAAGCACATCACCCAGCTCCTCCGCCAGAGCGTCATAGTCTTTAAGATCCACCGCCTCCAGCGCTTCATAGCTTTCTTCAATAAGATATCTTCTGAGAGATTCATGGGTCTGCTCCATATCCCAGGGACAACCACTGTCGCGGTCTCTAAGTCTTTCAACAATCCTCATGAAGCTGTAGAAATCATACCTTCCTTTAAATGGCGGAACATATACGCTCGTCAGATCATCCACATCTTTCTGCCTGTCCAGCTCATAAAGCGGAATCCGCCTCAGAACCTCTTCTTCGGTTCCCGCTGCTCTTACATAGATGATTTCATCTTCATCATCCAGATACTGCCCCAGGGCAATCTTCACCCTGCTCGCCATATACGGCGAGAACACCTGCGTTATGATGCTACCTTTGGAAAAATCCGGAGTCTCCTCTTCTATCGTCAACGCATCCACGATGCGCAGACCACTGATGGGATCAATCTCAAGGGCTTCCAGCATGGTATCCACAAAACTTACAGATGGATAGATTTTATAAGCGATCCCCGCTTTTCTGCAGGCTTCCATAATAAGAATCACAGACTTTTCAGCTACAAGCGGATGCCCCGGCACCGCATAGACAAGTTCTTCCTTTCCTGCAAGAGCGAGAATCTTCTCTTTGATCCCTTCATAGACATCCTCAAACTTCTCTGCCTCTTCATACAGAAAGTCAAATGTTTCAAAAGCGATCCCCTCTTCCATCAGATAATTCACTGTGGGATGCTTTTCCGTTCTCAGATAAAGCGGATATGCACCAAGCAGCTTTACCGCACCCATTGTGAGCGCATCAATATTCCCTGGACCTAAACCAACGATATGTATCATCTTTTCACCTCTGCTTATTTTGTACAGACCGTACAAATATACTAGGACAATTATATCACAGCACACATTTTTATGAAGCCTTCCTGCAGATCCCGCAGAATCATAACACCCGGATTCAGGTGTCATGACAAAAAAACAGATCAGAAACACCTTTAATGCTCATACAATCTGCCTTCGAAAAGAACAGGCATCTTTTCTTAAGTTTCATCATCTTTGTACAGCAAATATCCAGTATTTGTTTGATAATCCAAGGAGTATCACGCTTCCAGCTTTTATCATTCTATTAAAATCCTTGCATTTAATTGATAATCATTATCCATGTAATTGCATAATATTAATTATAATTATAAAAATAGCAATAAACTTATAGTGATAATTTTTTGACACTATCTTAAATAATTGTTTCATATTATATTTAATACAAATCGGTTTTAGTTTACAAAACATTATTATTAGCCTCTCAATTATATTCGAATATTAAAAATAACAAGAAAATGCGTGTAAAGTTAATAAAATATTAAATAATATTGTTAATTTATTGAAATGCGCATCATCTTAATCGCACTATATGCCTCTCTGCTATAAATCATCACATGTTTACGATGAATTCACCGTAAATTTATCGTCTAATTATTAATAATTATCTTTTCAGATTCAATTAATATTGATAAGCTATGTCGAATAAAGTAGAATATGGGTATAAGGTGACAGTGTGAACAGAAGGAATCTTCAACAACCTCATGCGAAACACCATGAACAGCCATTCAAGCGTTCATATCTGTCATATTTCGACACACTAAACAAAGGACGGTGAAAATAATGAAAGTCGGCAAAACACTTCGGTCACTCTTAAGTTTTTTCATTGCATTCGCTATGGTTTTCCCTGGTGCGGTTAAAGTCAATGCTGCGGATACCTCTTATCCATATGATGTACAGAATAACATCATTCTCGATGCAGACATCACTGGCACTTCGATCAATGACCACACTTATGCCAAAGCATTCTGGACCTACGGCTCCACTGTATATCTTATGGTTGAAAGCACCCATGATGCAGAAGCGATCGTACTGGCAAACGGAGGAAACTCTTACAGATCCACCACTTTCACTGCATTCGATCCCGGTGATACCGTGACTGTAGATAAGACTTACTATCCCAATGAGACGCAAGGAAACACCAAGGATGCTCATTTGAGTGTTTTTGAATTCCCGTTAAGCGAAATCCTGAAGCTCGGCGTAACCGGCGGCAGTTATGCTATTACCTACGAATCCGAGCAGGGTCTGGGACACTGGATCTACGGAACACTAACCATTCATATACCTAGAGCAAAAGTCGAGGTCAGCAAGACCTGGGAAAATGGTCCCATGGATGATGTTTCCATTCAGCTTTACAGAAAACTGAAAGATGCAGACGACACCACCTACGCACCTGTGGGAAATGCATTCACTTTGACAACCGAAAATCCTACAAAGACCATTTCAGATCTTGACTTCACAGATAATATAGGAAGAATCTATACCTATACCGCAAAAGAAGTCAACCTGGGAGAAGGTTACAGCTCATCAGTGGATGTGACCGGCCCGACTTTAGTTGAAGGTGTTCAAGTGTTTACCATTGCAATCAAGAATACTTATACACCACCAATGACGGACATCAAAGTAACTAAAGTATGGAAAGATGACAACGACACATCCGGAAGACCATCATCCTTAACCTACTATTTATATGCAGATGATGATCCAGTCGCTGTACGAACACAGACAGTATACAGCCCGAACTGGAATTTCACATTCGAGGATCTTCCAAAGACAAAGTATGATGGCACGCTCATCAAGTATTCCGTGAAGGAAGCTCCTGTTGATGGGTATGAAACCTCCATCGACGGACTCACCGTGACAAACGTAAGAACAGCTTTGACCGATGTGGAAGTCATGAAGCTCTGGAAAGACGGAGACGACCCATCCGGCAGACCTCCAAGCGTCACCTTCAACCTCTTTGCCAACGGAGTGAAAATCGATTCTGTTGAACTCACTTCGTTAATGAGCTGGAAACACACTTTTGAAGATCTGGATAAATATGACGAAAACGGTAAGCTCATCAAGTATACCGTAACCGAAGATGCCGTGACGGGTTATACCCCTACCATCGACGGACTGACCATCACGAACCTCCGAGTAGGAAAAGTCGACATCCCAGTAGAAAAATTCTGGATGGATGACGGATCTGAAGGAAGACCTTCCAGCGTCACAATCAATCTTCTCGCCAATGGCGAAGAAGTCGCACAGAAGGACATCACAGCAGACATGGACTGGAAGTATACCTTCTCACAAATGGACAAATATGATGATATGGGTAAACTTATTGTTTACACCATCACTGAAGATCCTGTAGAAGGATACAAGAGTGACGTGAAAGGATTCGAAGTAACGAACACGAAAACCGGAACCACCGATATCGACGTTTCAAAGATCTGGTTGGATGACAACGCCACTGGAGCAAGACCTTCAAGCGTTACAATCTATCTCCTCGCAAATGGCAACCAGGTGGATTCAATTCAGCTCACCGCTGAAGGCAGCTGGAAACATACTTTCATAGATAAACCAGCCTACGATACAGAAGGAAAAGCCATCACTTACACCATCACTGAAGGCGAGGTGCCTGGATACATCGGAACAGTAGACGGGTTCGAAGTGACCAATGTAAGAGTCGGCACAACTGAAGTATCCGTGGATAAGGTCTGGATGGATGACAATGACACCTCTTCAAGACCTGAGTTCATCACCGTCAATCTTCTTGCCAATGGCATGAAAGTGGACAGTATGGATATCACAGCGGGTATGGACTGGGAATACATCTTTGAGGATCTGGATAAATACGATGATAAGGGTAAACTCATTGTCTACACCATCACTGAAGAAGCTGTGACCGGATACAACACAAGTATTGACGGTTACACCATCACAAATGTAAGAACCGGCGAAAGAGATATACCAGTCGAAAAATTCTGGAAGGATGAAGGACCTGAAGGAAGGCCTGAATTCATCACCATCAATCTTCTTGCCAATGGCGTGAAGGTCGAAGAGGCGAAACTCACAAGCCTCATGGAGTGGAAATACACATTCATTGAAGTACCGGAATTTGACGAAAACGGAAAGAAGATCACCTACACAATCACAGAGAACAACATCGACGGATACAGCGGTAAAGTAAGCGGATTCACCATTACCAACACCAGAACCGGAGACAAAGACATTCCAGTTGAAAAGCTATGGCTGGATGGTGATGATCCTTCTGCCAGACCTTCGAGCATCACAGTAAGTCTTCTGGCAAACGGAACCGTAGTTGATACAGCAGAAATCACAAAAGAAACAGGATGGACCTACATTTTCGAAGATAAACCGATCTATGATGAAGATGGAAAGACAATCACCTACACGATCAGAGAAAAAGCCGTTGAGTACTACACAAGCTCAGTGGACGGATTCACCATCACAAACCTTAGAACCGGCGAAATCGACATCCCTGTAGAAAAAATCTGGCTTGATAACGGAACAAGAACCATAGATAAAATTACTGTTAATCTATACAAACAGGTTACAAGTCAGCCGCCAATGGAAATGAATGCTGAAATCGTCACCCCATCGGCTGTAGCGCTGGTACTAGTGGACACACTGGAACTGAACGCAGCCAATGGATGGAAAGACACCTTTACGGATCTTCCTGAATTTGACGAAAAAGGCTACCTGATCGACTACTTCCTGGAAGAAATTCCAGTGGATGGATACAGCACCTCCATCGTGGAAAACGAGGACGGAAGCTTTACCATCACAAACCTCAGAACAGGCATCACAAGCGTAAGCGGAACCAAGTCCTGGCTGGATGAGGAAGGCACAAGCATGAGACCGGAATCCATCACCGTAATTCTCATGAGAAACGGTGAAGAATACGACAGAATGGACGTCTCAGAAGTTGACGGACTATGGACATACCTCTTCGAAGACCTTCCGGAATTCGATGACAAGGGCATCGCTTATGAATACACCATAGATGAAGTATCCGTACAAGGATACGAAACATCTTATGATGGATTTGACATCTTCAACTTAAGAACAGGCATGATCGACATTCCAGTAGAAAAAATCTGGCTGGATAACGGAGAAAGAGCGATAGAAGAAATCACTGTCAATCTATACAGAAAAGTGGACATGGAAGAAGTATTGGCAGCGGATGCAGAAGAAGCTTCGGCCTCAGAATCAATGGAATTCGTGAAGGCTCTGGTACTGAATGCTGAAAACGAATGGAAAGGCACCTTTGAAGACCTTCCAGAATTCGACGATAAGGGATACCCCATCGAATACTTCCTGGAAGAAGAAGCAGTGGAAGGATATACGGGAACCATGACAATGAACGAAGACGGCAGCTATACCTTCACGAACCTCAGAACAGGCATCATCGACATCGCAGGAGAAAAGACCTGGTTTGATGCAGATGAGGAAGCAAGACCTGAATCCATCACCGTAGTTCTCATGAGAAACGGTGAAGAATACGACAGAATGGAAGTCTCAGAAGTAGAAGGACTATGGACATACCTCTTCGAAGACCTTCCAGAATTCGACGAAGAAGGAATCGAGTATCTCTATGAAATCGAAGAACTGCCTGTAGAAGGCTACAACACCTTCATCGTAGGATTCGATATCCAGAATACAAGAACCGGAATCACCAATGTGAACGGTGAAAAGACCTGGGATGATCTGTTGAACAGACCGGAAAGCATCACCATCAACCTGCTTCGAAACGGAGTGGAAATCAATGAAATGCTGGTTACGGAAGACGAAGAAGGTAAATGGCTCTACAGCTTTACAGACCTACCAGAATTCGATGAAGACGGCATCCCATACACCTACACCGTAACAGAGGAAACCCTTTCAGGTTACGAGCCTACCGTAGAAGGCTACAACATCATGAACAGACAGCTTAGAGGAACCCTGCGTATCGTGAAGATAGATGACTTCGACATCCCAGTGGAAGACGTGATCTTTGAAATCGAAGATGAAGACGGCGTACTCATCGACACAGTTTCCACTGATGAAGATGGGATCGCAGAGATCGTATTACCTCTTGGAACCTATACGGTAAGAGAGATCTACGCTCCAGAAGACTACATCATGGACGATGAGGAAAAGACAGTCACCCTCGATGAAGACGGTGAAACAGTAGAACTCACTGTTGTGAATATACTGGAAATCGAAGAAGTGGAACCACTTCCACTACCTAAACCAACACTACCAAAGACCGGTGCACAGAGCAGCTTCATCTGGTACGGATTCGGCGCTATGCTTGCACTTGCAGGATTCACACTACTCAGGAAGAAAAAGACTTCCATCTAGTGTAAATCAAACTGAACAGAATCAAAGGGGCTGCGTGAGCAGCCCCTATTCTTTCTGTCAAAACTGAATAAGCGAGATAATCATCACGAGAAAAACTGCCTGCCAGCGGAGAACCCGCTGACAGGCAGTGCATTTTCATCATTATCTGATTTTATCTTCGTAGATCTTGACGTTGTATTCTTCTTTCCACTCTTCCATGGAGGCAGCATACTTCTCGTTCTTCAATTCTGTCTGAAGATTGGAGGAGATGGCAACTTCCACTTCTTCAAGGGACTGCTGTACAGCTTCCTTCTGAACGGTATCCACCTTGATGATATGGTATCCTGCTGAGGATTTCACCACATCGGAAATCTCATTTTCTTCAAGGACTTTCACATGGTCCATGAAGTCAGCATAAAGCTCCTGATTGTCATAAGCATAGTACCCAAGAAGACCGCCCGCTTCTGCAGACATATCGTTTCCGAACTCTTCTGCTGCTTCCGCAAAATCTTTTCCGTCTTCCTTGATCATCTTCAGCACTTCTTCCGCTTCCGCTTTGGCGGCGTCATCGGTTCCGAAATAGATATGATAGATGTTTGCTCCAGCCGGAGTCATGAAAGCCGCCTTGTTTTCTTCATAGTAGGCTTTGATGTCTTCCTCTGTCACTGTCACATCTTCCATGAGTTTCACATAGTAGTTCTGTCTGATCACATCTTCTTTTACGAATTCATAGTAGCTTTCTTCTGTGAATCCCGCATCTTCCAGAGCTTTTTCATAAGCGCCTTCTTCTGCCTGATAAGCTGCCTTCACCTGCTCGATTCTCTCTTCGATGGCTTTGGTGATTTCCTCGGTATCTGTTTCCATACCGGATTCCTCCACCTTCTTGTCGATGATTCTCATCTCCACAAGGCTGTTCAGAATATCCACCTTCAGCTGCTTGACGACTTCCTTGCCTTCTTCCTGCTCGAGAATGTCTTCCCCGTAGGTGACCTTCAGGCTGTCCATGTAGGATACCGCTTCCGCATCCACATCCTTCTGTGTGATTTTTTCATCGCCTACTTCCGCAAGAACTGTTCCTTCAATGGATTCAGGTGTTTCTTCTACTAGTCCGCAGCCTGCAAGCGCGATGGCTAATACAGATACAGATAGGGTTGTGAGCACTTTTTTCTTTAAACTAATCAAGTTAATTCCCTCTCTTTTTTAATCTCTTTTTCTGGTTCATATCATTATAAACTCTTTATGTTACATTTCATTGACACATTTTAATATTATATAGGCTTTAGGCCTCTTTTGCAACTGCGTCCGTCTCTATGAGCTCTTTCATGAGCTTCGTCAGGGCATCCATGGTCTGATATTTTTCCTTTTCCGTGATTTTGAACGCCACGGCAGGTTCCTTTCTCTGGAACTCCGTTCTTGCCGCATACTTCTTCAGGAATACATCCACCTTCTCCGGTGTCAGTTTCTCGGCAGATGCGAAGGTGATCAGAATATCTCTGCCGCGATCTCTCATCTCCAGCACGCCGGCACGGTTCGCATAGAACTTCAGTCTCGCGATGTCCATGAGATTGTACAGCGAGTCCGGTATATCACTGAAGCGGTCCAGAAGCTCTTCCTTGATGTCTTCATAATCCTCTTCGCTTTCCATGGAAGCGATACGCTTGTAGACCTCGATTTTATGCATCTCTTCCGCAATATAGGAAGATGGAATGTAGGCGTCGATCTTCATGTCGATGGTGGTGTCCACCTTTTCTTCCATGATTTCGCCGGTGATCATCTTGATGGCGGTATCAAGCATCTTCACATAGAGGTCATATCCTACGACAGACATCTGGCCATGCTGCGCTTTTCCCATGAGATTTCCCGCACCTCGGATCTCCAGATCCCGCATGGCGATCTTGAATCCTGAACCAAGCTCTGTGAAATCCTTCAGTGCACGAAGTCTCTTTTCCGCAACTTCAGTGAGCACCTTATCCTTCTTGTACGTCAGATAGGCATAGGCGATTCTGTTGGTTCTGCCTACTCTGCCTCTCAGCTGATATAGCTGTGACAGTCCCAGCTTATCGGCATTGTCCACGATGATGGTGTTGACGTTCTGTATATCCATCCCCGTCTCGATGATGGTGGTGCAGATGAGCACATCGGTCATGTTCTCCATGAAGTTCTTCATGGCGTTTTCCAGCTCTCTCTCATTCATCTGACCATGGGCCACATCAAATACCACTTCCGGTACCAGCTTTGAAAGATAGCTGTGCACCACATGGATGTCATCCACTCTGTTATGCACAAAGTACACCTGGCCGTTACGCGCCTTCTCTCTTAAGATCGCATCTCTTACCAGCTGCTCGTTGAATTCCACCACATAGGTCTGAATGGGGTATCTTTCATCCGGAGGTGTCTCGATGAGCGAGATGTCCCGTATGCCAGAAAGGGACATATGAAGGGTTCTTGGAATCGGCGTTGCGGAGAGTGTAAGCACATCCACATTCTTCTTTGCGCTTTTCAGCTTTTCCTTATGGGCAACCCCGAATCGCTGCTCCTCATCCACGATGAGCAGTCCCAGATCCTTCCACTGAACACTCTTGGAGAGAATCTTGTGGGTTCCGATGAGAATGTCCACATTGCCTTCCTTGAGTTTTCTCAGCGTCTCTTTCTGCTCCTTGGGATTTCTGAATCTCGAGATCATGTCCACTTTCATGGGATAACCCTTGAATCTCTTCCGGAAGGAGTGATAGTGCTGCTCCGCCAGAATGGTGGTGGGCACAAGGACAGCAACCTGCTTTGAATCCATCACAGCCTTGAATGCCGCTCTCATGGCCACTTCCGTTTTACCGTACCCCACGTCTCCACAGAGGAGCCTGTCCATGACCTTGGCCTCTTCCATGTCCTTCTTGATTTCTTCAGAGGATTTCAGCTGATCTTCTGTTTCTTCATAGGCAAACTCATCCTCGAACTGCTTCTGCCACTCCGTATCATCGCTGAACTGGTATCCCTTCACCTTTTCTCTTTCCGCATAGAGCTTCACCAGATCTTCCGCAATTTCATCCACCGAGCGTTTGACTTTCGCCTTGGCCTTGCTCCATTCCTGACCGCCAAGCTTATTGATCTTGGGGTCTTTGCCTTCTGTGCCGATATAGCGCTGAACCATATCCAGCTGCTCCACCGGAATGAAAAGTTTATCGTTTCTGTCATACTGGATCTCAAGATAGTCTCTGATGAGACCCTGTGCTTCCAGCTGCCTGATCCCTAGAAATACACCGATCCCGTGATTCACATGAACAACGTAATCGCCTTTCTTCAGCTCCGTGAAGCTGTTGATCTTCGCAAGTCCTTTTCCTTTGTTGACTTTTTTCTTCTTCTTTCGCTTGGCTTCTCCAAAGACTTCCTTGTCTGAGATAAGCGCAAGCTTAAGATCCGGAAATTCGAACCCTCTCAGCTGATTCCCAAAAGTTATAACTACATTAGCATAATCCAGCGTGCTTAAAGTATCCTTATAGACCGATTCAATCCCTTTGTCTCTCAGGACATCCACAAGCCTTTCTCCCCTGGGACGGGTTCCCGCCAGAATCACCACTCTGTAGCCTCTTTTCTTCCGTTCCTTGATGTCACTGATGAGCATATCCAGCTGACCCTGATAGTTGTAGATGGTCATCTGGTTGAAGCTCACAAGGGATCTTGGCGGCAGAAAACGCTCCGTCTTCTGGAACTGATTCAGGGTGATGACCTGCCCGTCCCTCAGGGTATCAATGAGGAAGTCCTTGTCTATGAGCATCTTCCCCTGGCTCGGCATGATTTCGCCTCGTGCCAGAAACGCTTCATAGTCCTCCGTGAACTCCGTATAAGTGGACTCCAGCTTCCCTAAAGCGTTTGCCGTGTCATCGATGATGATCTTCCCGTTGCCGATGAAATCGAAAAACGTCGATGGTTTTTCAAAAAAGTAAGGAAGAAAAGCATCAATGCTGTCAAAGAACATCCCTTCCTTGAGATGCTCAAGGTTTGCCGCAGTGTGGCTCTTCAGCTTTTCCAGAGCTTCCTTGTCGTAGCCCTTTCTCCTGGCTTTGTCTCTGATGATGGAATCCAGCTCGTTTTTCATGGCTTCAGCACCCTTTTTCATGAGCGCCTCATCCAGAATGATCTCCTTGGCCGGGAAGATTTCAAAGGAATCCACCTGTTCTATGCTTCTCTGGGTCTCGGCGTTGAAGGTTCTGATGGAATCGATCTCGTCTCCGAAGAGCTCGATTCTATAAGGAAGCACACCATCCGGAGGAAATACGTCAAGAATCCCTCCTCGTAAGGCGAACTCACCTTTGCCTTCCACCAGTTCTGATCTTACATACCCTGAGCTGGTTAGTTTCTTAGCCAGGTCCTGAAGGTCGATTTCCATGTCCTTTTCTATTTTAAAGAAATACTCGCTGAAATAGTGAAACGGAGCATAGGTCGCTGCCAGAGCTTCAATGGTGGTCACGATGATCTTCTTTCTGTCATTCATGAGCTCTTTCATGACCTTCAGTCTCTCCCATCGGAGATCACCGGAAATGGCATCTATGTTATAGAAAACCGCTTCTTTTGCAGGAAAGTAATAGACCTCGCTCTCATAGAGAAGCAGGTCTTCATAGAGATTCTTCGCATCCATGTCTTTCGAGGCGAAAACAAACAGGCTATCCTTTTCTTTTCCGAACAGTGCAGAAATGAGGAAAGCCTTTGCCGACTCCGAAACCCCGAATACACCCACGGGATATTTCCTGTCTTTTATTCCATTTCGGAGCTCTTTGAAGGTCTGATCCTTATAGAGCTCCTGCCTTAATCCATCCAGTCTCATATATTTCACCTACTCCGCTATAAATCCGTTGTATTCACTGATGGCAGAATCGATGCCGTTTTCAAGGATGGCGATGACGGCATCTCTCGATGCACTGAGTGTCTTCTCCATCTTCTCTGCTTCCTCTTGCGAAAACTTTCCAAGCACATGCTTCACCATGTCATGTTTCGGTGCACCGACACCTACTTTGACCCTCGGGAAATTCTCCGTCGCCAGGTGAAGTATGGTGGATTTGATCCCGTTGTGGCCGCCGGCGCTTCCCTTTTTACGGATCCGGATTTTGCCCACTTCCAGGCTCACATCGTCAAAGACCACAAGGACCTCTTCCGGCGCGAGCTTGTAGAAGTCTGCCGCTTCTCTGATGCTTTCCCCCGAAAGATTCATGAACGTCTGGGGTTTCAGCAGCACCACCTTCTCGCTGCCGATTCTTCCTTCCGCGACCTTTCCTTTGAATTTATTTCTGTCAAACTGTATGCCAAGCTTCTCTGCAAGTCTGTCCATGACCATGAATCCTGCATTATGCCTTGTATGCTCGTAATCTTTCCCTGGATTGCCAAGTCCTGCAATTAGGTACATTTTTTTCTCCTCCTGAGCGTGAAAATACGAGGAATCTTCTGTTTCAGCCTGATTCCCTGTTTTCCTTATTATACTATTTAATCCCGTATTTGTTGAGTGCAAGTTCCTTCTGTCCTATGTCGACTGGTTCCGCAGCCGCTTTCCCTGTAGTCTCATAGTTTACATGAAAATAAGGGACTGTTGCAAGTCCCTTAAGTAAGTGCTCTATTAATCCACTGCAGTGCCGTACAGCGTGGCATCCACTTCGATGATTTCATCCACTCTCTGATACCTGATTTTCACCACATCGCCCACTTTTTTCGTCTTGATGTAGTCATCCAGCGTAGTGCTTGTCTCAATAGGATTTCCATCGATACTGAGAATGATGTCCGTTGGTCTCAGGCCAGCACGGTCTGCTGTTCCTTCCGGCGCGATCCTCTGTACATAGAAGCCTGTACCGATGTCGGGAATGTCCGTAATCACATCACCGAAGATGCCGATGAACGGCAGAAGCTCTTCCCCTGTATTGATGAAGGCTCTGGTGATGCTTCTGGCTTCATTGGAGGTGATGGCGGCACCAAGGCCGCTCTGAAGTCCTTCTGTGAGCCTCAGGCTGTTGATGCCCACGACTTCTCCCTCCATATTCACAAGCACCCCACCATTGTTCCCGTGATTGAGAATGGCGTCGGTTTCGATGGCATAGACCTTCACTTCCCGCTCATCATAGGTGGTGGTATGAAACGCCTTGTTCACCGTGGAGATGACACCGAATGTCACCGTACCACGATCACTTTCTCCAAAAGGATTCCCCATGGCGATGACGCTCTGGGCAGTACGAACAGTGGTGGAATCGGAGAATTTAGGTGGTCTGAGACCGATGTTCTCCACACGAATCAGTGCCACCCCGATGGTCACATCACGTCCTATCACTTCGGCCTGATAGATCCTGTCATTATCTCTGTCGGTTCTCACATAGACCGTTTCTTCCTCATTTTCCACCGCCCCGTAAGGTACAAGAATATATCCCTGCACATTCATGACCACACCCGTATAGACATTGTCATAGGCGTCTTCATAAAACAGTTCGGGATTATTTGTCACACCTACAAGTGACGTGGAAAGATTGGCGTAGACTTCTCTGATCTTTGTCCTGTCATAGAAGGAGCTTTCGAAATTATCCAGAGACTTTCTGAGCACCTGGGCAAAATCACTGTTGTCATCTATAACAAAGGCATCCGAATGAATTCTTCTAGCCACGAAAGTGGCCGTCAGAAAAGAAATGAGCACCACCAGGACCGAAAGGGATACGAACTGGAGGACTCCTCCTCTGATTCTTGATCTCTGATCCTGTCTGTATCTTATTTCTCCTGTTCTTGTCTGCTCTTTGAGAACATCCTGTTCTACTTTGTTTTCCTTATCCAGATTCTTATTCTCTTCCATATTACTCTCCTAAGTCATGCTCAGCGTGAAGGTGAACAGGACTCCCTGGCCTTTGTTTTCCACCCAGATATCTTCACCGAACTGCGTGATGATATTTCTGACAATAGGCAGCCCCAGACCCGTGGACACTTTATTGGTTCTTGACTTGTCACCTTTATAGAATCTGTCCCAGATGTACTTGATGTCCTCTTCAGGAATCGGTTCACTGTCATTGTAGACACTGACATGGACTTTCTTGGCTTTTGTTTTTGTCTGTATTCTGATATTGCCGTTGTCCGGGCAATGCTTGATGGAATTATCCACCAGATTCGTGATGACCTGAATCAGTCTGTCACGATCTCCTGCCGCATAGAGGTGATCCCCCTCCAGGGTTACATTCACCTTCAATCCCTTATCGTCAATCTTCGTCTCGAATCTTCTGATGCAGACCTTCACGATCTCATTGATATCCAGCTCCGTGAGCTTGAAAGAAAACTTTCCCGATTCCATGGCTGAAAGATCCAGCAGATCATTGACAAGTCTTGTGAGTCTCTGGATCTCGTCATAGACGATCTTCAGATAATACTTCTCCTTGTCCATAGGAATGATTCCATCCAGGATGCCTGCAATGAATCCTCTCATGGAGGTGATGGGCGATCGCAGCTCATGGGAAATGTTGGACAGAAAATCCCGCCTGTTCTTGTCCGTCTGCTCCAGAGACTCCGCCATGCTGTTGAAGGACTCGGAAAGCTGTCCGATCTCATCGGTGGATGTGACCAGCACTCTCTGGGTGACTTCGCCTTTGGAGATTTTCCTGGCAATGGTATTGAGCTCCGCCAATGGCTTAAACAGCATCCTCTGCGCGATGTAGTAGATGAGTATCACAGAAAGGAGCACCGCCGTGGCGGTGATGGTCCATATTCTTACATAGATGTCATTGAGCGGTTCTCTTATGGTCTCCAGCGGCGTATAGACGACAATGGCTCCCTGATAGCTCATGCCGGACCGCACCGGCTTTATGAATAATGACATTTCCTCATTGGTTATGGGATTCATTTCCCCGTTGATTTCAATGGAATTGCCCTCTACCAGCCGATCTCTGTCCGGAAAATTGAACCTCGTGAAAACAAGGCTGTCATAAGCCTCGTTGGTCACAAAGAAAATATATCCCGAGGCATCCACAAGGAGAATATCCCCCTTTTCCACCCCTTTGATCAGAGAAAGGTTGCGTAGCAGCTCCGTGTCATCGATTTCCTTATTCAGATACAAAGGAACACTGGGGGAGGCAAGCGCTGTTGTCTCCTCCAGATCCTCTCTGTTTTTTTCCAGAAAATAACTTTGGAACCACATGGAAAGAACAACAGCTATCAATACATAACCAATGGTCACCACCAGAGCAAAGGTGGCTACCAGTTTTGTTACTAGAGAACTGTTTTTCATGTTCGTAACCCCTTCTTATTTGACTTCAAACTTGTATCCTACGCCCCAGACAGTTTCAAGCTGCCAGTTGGGACCGCCATGAAGTTTTTCTCTCAGTCTTTTGATGTGCACATCCACTGTTCTGGAGTCTCCAGGATAGTCATATCCCCAGACCTCGCAGAGCAGCTGTTCTCGTGTGAATACTCTGTTCTTGTTGGAAGCCAGATGATAAAGAAGCTCGAACTCCTTCGGTGGCATCTTCACATCCTGACCCTTGTAGACCACATTGTAGGAATTCACATCCACGTTCAGCTCAGGGAAGTTCAGTACTTCCTTGCCGCCGCCGTCGGTGTTGAATCTTCTCATGACGGCCTTGACACGGGCAACCACTTCCTTCGGTTCAAAAGGCTTTACCATGTAGTCATCCGCACCCAGTTCAAGTCCCAGCACCTTATCAAAGGTGTCGCCTTTGGCTGTGAGCATGATGACAGGTGTTTCGTAGTCCTTTCGGATCCACTTCAGAACATCCACCCCATCAATATAGGGCAGCATGATATCAAGCAGTACAAGATCCGGTTTGTAGTCCACAAACACTTCCTGTGCCACCTTACCGTCTCCTGCCACCTTGATGTCATAGCCTGAGCTCTGCAGATACATCTTCAGCACTTCACTTATGTTCTCATCATCATCGACAATCAGAATCTTTCCTATTTTACCTTCCATTTTCTAAATCCCCTTTCTTTTACTTGGATCTTCTGTTCATCATAATTAATGAACATTACTTACTTACATGATATATGATTTTCAGACTAAAATCATATACTTAACAATTAATTCATGCAACGAGGCAATTATTAACAGATTATACTTATTATAATCTGTTAAAATTTAGAAATTCCAGTTTCCACTCTCCTTCGTGCCTGCTTATTAAACCAGAATGCATACTATAATAATGAATCCACTTCTAAATATCTTCTATAAATTCATGTGATTTTAATCCATCTGCAGATATTTTAGTCTATAATGTATGTGAAAATCCTAACAACAGGAAGGGGAACATCAATATGATCATTGAAGTGGAAAATCTTAAAAAGAGCTACGGCAAGCTCCTCGCCTTGGACAACCTGAATCTCGCCATCGAAGAAGGCGAAGTCTTCGGTCTTCTGGGTCCCAATGGATCCGGGAAGACCACAGCCATAAACTGCATCCTCTCCCTCTTGAAGTACGATGCAGGAAGCATCCGTATCTTCGGTAAGGAAATGACACCGGAATCCTATGATCTGAAAAAGGATATCGGTGTGGTCATGCAGAATGTGGCAGTCTTTCCGGAACTCACCGTGGAAGAGAACATCGACTATTTCTGCGGCCTCTATATCCCTGACCGAAAAAAGAGGAAGGAACTGGTCAATGAGGCGATTTCCTTCACCGGGCTGGATGAGTTCAGAAAGTTCATCCCGAAAAAGCTGTCGGGGGGACTGCTGCGTAGGCTGAATATCGCCTGCGGCATCGCCCACAAGCCGAAACTGATTTTTCTGGATGAACCTACCGTAGCAGTGGATCCTCAAAGCCGGAACAGAATCCTGGAAGGGATCCTGGAGCTGAACAGAAAAGGCTCCACCATTGTCTATACTTCCCATTATATGGAAGAAGTGGAAACCATCTGCTCCAGAATCATGATCATCGACAAAGGAAAGGCCATTGCCACGGGAACCAAAGAGGAACTGAAATCCATGATTCATCTGGGGAAGAAAGTGTCTTTCGAAGCAGAAAAAATCTCCGCAGATCAGATCGAACTTCTGAAAAAGCTGCCCGGTGTTCACAGCGTCGAGCAGAGTGGCCCCACCGTCCATCTCAGGTCGGAAGAGGAAGACGGTATCCTGGAGAAGACACTGGCATTTCTCAGTAATCAGAGAATCAGCTACACCAACATCTACTCTGAAATGCCTACTTTAAACGACGTATTTCTCGAAATCACAGGCAAAGAGCTTCGGGACTGAGGTGAAATGAAATGTTTGGACATATATTCAAATACCGCCTGAAGAAACTCCTGAGAACGAAGGAGATGATCTTCTGGACCCTGGCTTTCCCCATCATTCTCTCCATCTTCTTCAATCTGGCTTTCCAGAATCTGGATTCCAGTGAAGGCTTTGATCCCATTCCCACTGCAGTGGTGACGGATGATTCCTATGAGAATCACCCTTTCCTGAAAGATGTGCTGAAGGAAGTTTCCGCGGGTGAAGACCCCCTTCTCACGCTCCGTGAGGTCTCCCTTGACGAAGCCGAGTCGCTTCTGGAAGAAGGGAAGATCAGAGGCTACATCACCGCTGAAAACCCCATACGTCTTCATGTGAAGTCCTCCGGCTTTTCCCAGAACATCCTGAGACTTTTTCTGGACAATGTGAATCAGACCTTCGCCGTCATTGAAGATGTCACCGCCGCTGATCCACAATCTCTCCAGGCTGTCTTCGCAGAGCTGGAAGACACAAAGACCTATACAGCCGAAAAGGAAAAAGAGACAGCGCCACCCAGTCAGGTCCTGAACTACTTCTATTCTCTCATCGCCATGAGCTGCATGTATGGAGCATTTTTCGGAACGGACGAAGTGACGGACATTCAGGCAAACATCTCCGACAGAGCCGCCAGAATCAACGTGGCACCTGTTCATAAGCTGAAGGCTTTCATCGCCAGCTCTTCCGCTTCGTATCTGGTGCTCATGATCAATATGAGCATCCTTCTGCTGTTTCTGAGATTCGTTCTCGGCATTGATTTCGGAAGTCGTGTCCTTCTCATTGTACTGACCACCTTCGTAGGCACCATGACCGGTATCTCCTTCGGTGCATTTGTAAGCTCCCTGGTGAAAAAGGGAGAAAACCTCAAAGTGGCCATCATCATCACCGTGAGCATGACAGGGTCCTTTCTGGCAGGAATGATGTATGCGCAGATGAAATACATCGTCTATGACAAGGCACCGATTCTTGCCTATATCAACCCCGTCAACCTCATCACGGATTCCTTCTATTCCCTGTACTACTTTGAGGATCTGGGCCGCTACGTCATGAACATCCTCATTCTACTTGTCATGACCATCGTGTTCAGTCTGGGCACCTACATGGTCCTAAGGAGGCGTAAGTATGCAAGTATTTAAGGTGAGTATGAAGGTTCTCAAGAGGAACTATCCCAGCATTCTGATCTACCTCGGCATCTTTCTCGGACTTTCCCTCCTGTTCGCATCCCAAGGGAGCCGGCAGGAAGAAGAATACACCTCCTTTGAAACCGTAAAGACGCCTGTGGCCGTATTCGCAGAGGAAGATACCCCTCTTGTGAGAGGATTCGTCAAAAATCTGAGTGAAACCGCCGAAATCGTGGAGCTGAAAGACGAAGAGGATACCATCAGTGATGCCCTCTATTTCAGAATCGTGACCTACGTGATCCGTATTCCGGAAGGCTTTACGCAAAGCTTCATGCGCAGCCAAGAAATGATTCTGGAAAAGGAGACCATCTCCGGCACCTTCGGCAACACCTACACGGATCTGGCCGTGAACAGCTTCTTCAGCACGGCAGCCCTGTATCTTGCGGCAGATGAAACCCTCAGCGAAGAAGCCCTGGTGGATAAGACCGTCTCCGCCCTCAAAGAGAGAACGCCTGTCGAAGTGAAGAGTCAGAATCAGAAAGAAGAAGACGGGTATGCAAAATTCTATTTCAACTACATGTCCTATTCCCTGGTTTCCATCCTGGTTCTCGGCACAAGCCTCATCATGCTGGTCTGGAAAGATAAGGATCTCTATGCGAGAACCGAAGTGTCTCCCCTGAAGAGAAGCAGCATCAGTCTCCAGAAGTATCTGGCCCTGGGCATCTTCACCCTCCTTACCTGGTCGGTTTTAAACGGAGCCTATTTCCTGGTGAATCCTCGCAGCACGCCGGATCTTCCAACACTTCTCCATATGGGAAACTCTCTGGTCTTCTCTTTCACAGCCATGGGCATGAGTTTCCTCATCGGAACGCTCCTTAAGAGCCGAAACGCCATTTCCGCTGTCAGTAATGTGGTTTCTCTGGGACCTTCCTTCATCAGCGGTGTTTTCGTCCCTCAGGAACTTCTGGGCAGCAGTGTCCTGTCCATGGCGAAAGTGACCCCCACTTACTGGTACGTCACCGCCAACAACAGAATCTCCTCCCTCGGAAGCCTTCAGGAAGCGCAGGATCATTCCGTTTTCACTTTCATGCTCATTGTATTCGCGTTCGGTATGCTCTTTTTCATTCTTTCAGCCCTGGCCGGAAGAAAAGCGATGCATCCCTGAAGCACTGAAAAAGATAAAAGAAGGTCTGCAAGGATTCATCATCTGAACCTTGCAGACCTTCTTAAATTTTAAATGTATTCTAATCAAAAAGCTTTGACAGCGGAACATCCTCTGTGATTCTTCTGATGGCTTCCGCAAACAGAGGCGCCACGGATAAGGAGGTGAACTTATGCATATCTTCTCTCTTAGGCTGTGCAATGGTATCCAGCATAACCAGTTCCTTGATTGCACTATGATTGATTCTGTCAATGGCTGGTCCTGAAAGTACGCCATGGGTACAGGCCGCATAGACTTCCACCGCACCAAGATCCATCAGCGCATTGGCCGCATTGGAGATGGTTCCGGCGGTATCGATCATATCGTCGATGAGAATGCAGGTCTTGCCCTTGATGTCCCCTATGATGTTCATGATTTCAGACACATTGGCCTTCGGTCTTCTCTTGTCAATGATGGCCATCGGTGCATGAAGTCTTTCTGCAAGCTTTCTTGTTCTTGTGACGGAACCAAGATCAGGAGAAACCACAACCACATCGGAATTCTCCATGAATCCCTTCTTGATGAAGTAATCTGCAATGATCGGCATGCCAAGCAGGTGGTCCAGCGGAATGTTGAAATACCCCTGAATCTGTGCTGCATGAAGATCCATGGTGAGAACTCTGTCAGCACCTGCTTTGGTCAGAAGGTCAGCCACAAGCTTCGCGGTGATAGGGTCTCTGGACTTCACTTTTCGATCCTGTCTCGCATAACCATAGTATGGAATGACGGCATTGATTCTTCCAGCGGAAGCTCTCTTGAATGCATCAATCATGATGAGAAGCTCCATCAGGTTGTCATTTACAGGATTGTTGGTGGACTGGACGATGAAGACATCGCATCCTCTTACCGTTTCATTGGTTTCCACAAATATTTCACCATCTGAGAATGTGCCCACCTTATTGTCGCCAAGTTTAACGCCCAGGATGTCGGCAATCTGCTTTGCAAGTTCAGGATGCGAGTTTCCCGCAAAAACCTTGAAATTGTTGTACTGCTTAATCATTACATTATCCTCCTAATATTTACCGCTTTCTTTTCTTTTCTTGACCCAGCCTTCTTTATTCACCTGTTTCGCACGTGCAATGCCCAGACCTTCATCCGGAACGTCATCCGTGATGGTGGAGCCTGCCGCTGTGAATGCACCCTTATGGACTGTGACTGGTGCCACCAGGTTCGTATTGCATCCGATGAACGCATTATCTTCGATGACTGTCTTGAACTTGTTCTTACCGTCATAATTGACCACTACGGTACCACATCCGAAATTGACTTTGGAACCTACTTCAGCATCTCCTATATAGGTGAGATGAGATATTTTCGTTCCATTGCCGATGGAGGATTTCTTGATTTCCACAAAGTCTCCGACTTTGACTTCCTCACCGATGACCGATTCCGGTCTGATGTAGGCAAAAGGACCTACTGTAGTCTTTCTGCCGATCTGTGAAGATAGAATCACAGAGGAAGTGATACTGACTTCATCATGAATCACGGAATCCACGATTCTGGAGTTCTGATATAAAGTGACCCCGCTTCCGATGATCGTGCTGCCTTCAATGACATTGTTCGGATAGATGATGGTGTCATTGCCGATTTCAACATCTGCGCCGATGTATGTGCTGTTCGGGTCTATGAGTGTGACGCCGTTTTCCATATGGAAGTGGTTGATTCTCTTTCTGAGGATTGCTTCCGCTTCGGCTAGCTGCACTCTTGAATTGACGCCTCTGGTTTCATCAAACTCTGTGATGCTCGCTCCGATCTTGTGGTTTCTCATTCTCATGATCTCAATGACATCTGTCAGGTAATACTCTCCCTGCGCATTGTCATTCTTCAGAAGTTCCAGCGCTGCAAGAAGCTCCTTCACATCAAACATGTACATTCCGGCGTTGACTTCCGTAAGCAGAAGCTCCTCACTGGTGCAGTCCTTATGCTCGATGATCTTCTCCACATCATTTCCTTCTCTCTTCACACGACCATACCCTGAAGGATCTTCGATGATGGATGTCAGCAGTGTCGCGCTGTAGGCACCCTCTTCATGACTGGAAAGCATCTCCTTGACGGTTTCTTCCCGGATCAGAGGCGCATCGCCTGTGAAGATTGCCACGGTTCCTTCTTTTCCTTCCAGAAACTCTTTGGCACATAACACCGCGTGACCTGTACCAAGCTGCTCCTCCTGTACGGAGAAACTCACTTGTCTGTCTGAAGTCTTTGCCATCACCTGGTCTTTGCCCTTGCCTACGATGACATTGACATCTTCAAAACCAGCTTTCCTCATGATGTCAATCACATGATTGACCATTTCCTTGCCGCAGACTTTATGAAGGACCTTGGAAGTAGCTGATTTCATGCGCTTTCCTTCTCCTGCAGCCAGAATTAATGCATATTTACCCATATTTCACCTCAATTAATATTCACCGACATGACAATGAGCTTTCGACACGTCTGTGCCAAAAGCCTTTGATTTTCTATTTAATTATAGTTTAGGTTCCTCTTTATTTCAACCGATTGCAACGGTTATTGCACTTTCACCGAAGTAAAATACACTTAAAATTCAAATTCACCTGATTCACTGACAAAAGAGAGGTATTTGCACCTGTTCCTTTAGAATCTATTAATCGTGTAATGGGACGAAAAAATAACCCACACTCACGAGGGTTATTTTTTCTCACCTTAATCTACTGCTATGGGTTCATGGACAATGGGCTCTTCTTCTTCTGATCTTACTTTCTCGTATTCTGACAGAATAGAAGTCTGCAGGTTCTCTCTGGTCTGGGTGTTGATCGGATGTGCAATATCCTTAAACTCTCCATCAGGAGTCTTTCTTGACGGCATTGCAATGAACAGGCCATTCTGTCCCTCGATCACCTTGATGTCATGAACTACGAATTCATTATCAAAGGTGACAGAAACAATCGCCTTCATTTTACCGTCTGTTGCAATTTTTCTGATTCTTACGTCTGTAATGTTCATGTAAACCTCCTTCATTTGTCTAATGCTTGAATGTCCTTCAAATTCATTTTGAAAATTCAGAATTTAAGGATTACAATTAAATTATAAACTGTAACTGATTACATTATCAATCAAAATCAGAAAATTTCTTTAATTATAAGAAACATTCTGCAAAATACCACCCTATTTTATCAATATCATTATTTCTGTTACTATTTATTGCGACTGTTATAACAATCTTTTGTATATTCAGTTTCTAGTCAATCTCTACATTATGATGTT